>DASUHM010000087.1 GCA_036273515.1 Gaiellales bacterium | reverse complement strand
CCACGGGCTGCGCAAGGACGCGGGGAGCGGTCATACCGGGTTGTATGGGCGCGACCGAGGCGCGATGCGACGGTTCGCAGCCAAAGCGCCACCGACGCGCCGCTTGACCACCCGCCGTCCGTGCGTCCAGGCGCGCGGGACCTACCGATCAATCATCGAGGCCCCCGGTCGGGCGCCGCGAAGCAGCTCGGGCAGGCGGCGCCATTCCGAGGCGGCCAGCGATCGCAGCCTGCGTCCGGCGATGCGGAGCAGCGTCACCCTCTCGAACAGCTCCAGCCCTGCCGGCTCGGGCGGGTCGGCCACCGCGGCATACCCCTCGAGCACGAGTGGCCCAGCGGCGGCCGTCCAGGCCGCATCCTGGGGTTGGCGGATCCCGCGCCAGCACAGGTACCCGAGCAGGTTGGCGAGATCGCGGGCGGGATCCGCCCGGCAGAGGCCGTCGAGATCGAGCAGGTACAGCCGGCCGGAGCGGTCGGCCAGCAGCTGGTCGGTGCGAAGCGCGCCGTGCCCGAGCCGCTCGGCGCCGGCGGGGCAGGTCGGGGCCGCCCGCCCGAGCTCGGCCAGGGCGCGGTCGAACTCGGGCTGGAGTCCCGGCGCGAGCGCCGCGAAGAGGGGGCGGTAGCCGGCCAGCTCCTCGAGATCTTCCCGCCACCCGACGGCGGGCAGGGCGGCCTCGACGGGCGCAGCGTGCAGGCACGCCGCGGCCCGGCCGAGCCGCTGCAGCCATCGGGCGCGGTCCGACTGCCGGGCGGCGGCGAGCGTCGTCGTGAGGTCGGCCGCCGCCGTCACCGCCGCCTGGACGGTCATTCCCAGGTCGGGCCAGACGGCGAGCAGCGGCGGAACGCCCACCGCGCCGCCGGCGGCGAGCTGACGTACGACCGTCCCCTGGCACTCGGCCCCGGCCGCCATCACCTTGCCGAACGCCGCCGCGTCGCCCAGCTCGTAGCGCACGACGCATGTCCGGCCCGGCTTGTAGCGCACGGGCACCGCCCGGACGGGCGCCCCGGAGCGCCCGCCGAGCGGCGCGAGCGCGCGCAGCCGGTCCTCGATCCGGCCGGGGTCGACGGCGACGGCTGCCGCGGGCAGCCCGGGATCGTCCTCCAGGCGGCGGTACTCGCTTCCCGTAGGGAACGCCGACGCGACGCCGAAGCACTGCTCGGGCTGCGCCGCGTGACGCTCGACGACAACGTGGTAGACCGCCACACACGCCGTGCCGGGGGCGTACTTCGTGTCCGCCCGCCGGCCGACGCGGACGCGCACCACGGCCGGATCGGCGCACCGCCAGGCGTTCGTGAAGCCCGTGGCGACCGCGTCGGCGTCGAGCACCTCGCCCAGTGCCGGGAGGGCGGAGTCGCGCGGCCTCCCGGTTGCGAACGGCGGCCCCATTGCCGCTCGAGTCTACGCCCGCGGCTGCGCCGCGGGCCAGTGCGTCAGGTCTGCTCGAACTCGCGCAGGTAGCCCTCGAACAGGCGGCGGTGGCCCTGCTCGTCGCGCAGGATGGCGATCACCATGTCCTGCGTGACCGGATCGTCGCCCTCGGTCTCCTCGATGATCGACGTGTAGTGCTCGATCGCCCCGGTCTCGGCCTCGATCACGCCCTTGATGATGTGCACGATGTCGGTCTGCTCGTCGGGCGGCTGCAGGAACGTCTGCTCGGCGCTGAAGTCGAGCGAGCCGGGTACGACGCCGTAGAGCTCCTTGATCCGCGCCGCGAACTGGCGGGCGTGGCCGAGCTCCTCCTCGATGTCGCCCTCGAGCGACTCGACGATCTCGCGGGCGCGAACGCCGTCGGGGTTGACGGAGCCGGCGATGTAGCTCATCACCGTCTCGATCTCCATCCAGTAGGCCTTCGTGAGCATCTCGACGATGTGCTCGCGCCTGTCCATCTGATCCTTGCCGAGGATGCCCTCGGTGTGCTTGGTCTTGGTCGCCATCTCGCTCCCTCCGAGCCGTCGATTCGCACCGTCGATACCCTGGCGAGGCCGTCGGTACACTCCTCGCCAGGATGGCTACGGCACCGAGAACGCTGGTCGAGAAGGTCTGGGACGACCACGTGATCGGCGACGATCTGCTGTTCGTCGACCTGCACCTGATCCACGAGGTGACGAGCCCCCAGGCGTTCGAGGGGCTGCGCACCGCGGGCCGCAAGGTGCGCCGCCCCGACCGCACGATCGCGACCGCCGACCACAACGTCGCCACCGGCCCCGGCGAGCCGGACGAGCTCTCCCAGGCCCAGCTGGCGGCGCTCGAGCGAAACTGCGCCGACTTCGGCGTGCGGCTCTACCCGCTCGGCCACCGCCGCAACGGCATCGTGCACGTGATCGGGCCGCAGCTCGGGCTCACCCAGCCGGGCATGACGATCGTCTGCGGCGACTCGCACACGTCCACGCACGGCGCGTTCGGGGCGCTCGCCTTCGGCATCGGCACGAGCGAGGTCGAGCACGTCCTGGCCACCCAGACGCTCCCTCAGCGCAGGCCGCACACCATGCGGATCGACTACGCGGGCGAGCTCGGCCCCGGCTGCGGCGCCAAGGACATGATCCTCGGCACGATCGCGCAGATCGGCACCGACGGCGCCCGCGGCCACGTCGTCGAGTACACCGGCGAGGCCGTGCGCCGCCTGTCGATGGAGGGCCGCCTCACGATCGCCAACATGTCGATCGAGGCCGGTGCGCGGGCGGGCATGATCGCGCCGGACGACACCACGTTCGCCCACCTCGAGGGCCGGCCCGGCGCCCCAGAGGATTTCGCCGCTGCCGTCGAGCGGTGGCGCGGCTACGTCACCGACGAGGGGGCCGCGTTCGACCGCACGGTCACGGTCGACCTCGGCGGCATCGTCCCCCAGGTCTCGTGGGGCACGAACCCGTCGCAGGTGGCGCCGATCACGGGCGTCGTGCCGCAGCCGGCCGACGAGACGGACGAGCGCGCCCTGCGCTACATGGATCTGCGCCCGGGCACGCCGCTCTCCGAGATCGCCGTCGACCGCGTGTTCCTCGGCTCGTGCACGAACTCGCGCATCGAGGATCTGCGCGCCGCCGCCGCGATCGTGGAGGGCCGTAAGGTGGCCTCGTCGGTGCGGGCGATGGTCGTGCCCGGCTCGTTTCAGGTGCGCGCGGACGCCGAGGCCGAGGGTCTCGACCAGATCTTCCGCGACGCCGGCTTCGAGTGGCGTGGCGCCGGCTGCTCGATGTGCCTGGGCATGAACCCCGACATCCTGGCGCCCGGGGAGCGCTGCGCCTCGACGTCGAACCGCAACTTCGAGGGCCGCCAGGGCCGGGGCGGCCGCACCCACCTGATGAGCCCGGCGATGGCCGCCGCCGCCGCGGTGACCGGCCGCCTGACCGACGTCCGCGAGCTGGTGGGCGCATGAAGCCCGTCCGCGTCGTCTCGGGCGCCGTCGCGCCGCTCGACCGGGCCTCGGTCGACACCGACCAGATCGTGCCCAAGCAGTTCCTGAAGCGAATCGAGCGCAGCGGGTTCGGCGAGTTCCTGTTCTACGACTGGATGCAGCAGGCCGACTTCCCGCTGCTCTGGCCCGAGTACCACGGGGCGCCGATCCTGGCCACGGGGCGCAACTTCGGCTGCGGCTCGTCGCGCGAGCACGCGGCCTGGGCGCTGCAGGACTTCGGCTACCAGGCGATCGTGGCCGAGAGCTTCGGCGACATCTTCGCCACCAACTGCTCCAAGAACGGGCTGCTCGCGGTCGTGCTCCCGCCCGACGCCGTGCGCGAGCTGATCGACTCCGCGCCGGCCGCGGCGACGATCGACCTCGAGGCGCTCACCGTCACGCTGCCGTCGGGCCGGACGGTGCCCTTCGAGGTCGACGCCCAAGTGCGCGAGCGGCTGCTGAACGGCTGGGACGACATCTCGCTCACCGAGCAGCGCGAAGCCGAGATCGCGCGCTACGAGGCCGAGCGCGAGCGTGTCGGCCCGGACGCGCTCGCAATCTAGGCCACCGCGAGCTCGCTGGCGACCATCGCCGTGCAGGCCGCGAGCATGCGCTCCCGGCTCATCCACGGGTCGCGCAGGATGAGCGACTTGCCCAGGCCGTCGATCAGCGCGGCCAGCCGCACCGCGAAGTCGTGCGGGTCGACGCCGCGCCGGAACTCGCCCGTCGTCAGGCCGTGCTCGACGATGCCGGCGTAGGCGCCGATCCAGCGCCCTTCGAGATCGCGCCGGTGGGCGTCGACGGTGAGGTTTCGCAGCGACCGCGCCCATACGTCGAGCCAGAGCAGCCACTGGCTCTCGGGCTCCTCGGCGGGGTCGGACGGCATCCCCAGCTCGACCAGCCGAAGCAGCCGGTCGCGCGCCGCCGGCAGGCGCGCGGTCTCCTCGAGGGCCGCAGCCAGGAAGCGCTCGTTGGTGCGGCACAGCGCCGCGACGAGCATCTCCTCGAGCGTGCCGAAGTGGTACATGACGTTCCCCGGGCTCATGCCGGCGCGGCGGGCGATGTCGGCGACGCGGGTGTCCCAGAGGCCGCGCTCGCAGATCGCCGCGACCGCCGCCTCGAGGACGCGGTCGCGGGTCGCCGCGCTGCGCGGCCCCGGGGCCGAGGCCGCGCTCACCGCACCGACGCGAGATCCCACAGGAACCCGGCCTGGGGGTTGTACTCGTAGCCGCTCACCCGCTTGGACACGAAGTCGACCAGCTTGGGATTGAAGAGCGTCACGATCGGGCCGAGGTCGGTCACGCGCTGGTCGATCTTCGCCCACATCGCGTTCGCGGCGTCCGTGTCGGTCTCTCCCACCTTCAGGGCCTGGTCGATCTGCGCCTGCACCGAGTGGTCGCAGAAGCCCGAGATGTTCGGGCTGGCGTCGCTGTTCGGGTGGAAGTAGGGGCAGCCGAGCAGCACGTTGATGAAGTCGGAAGCCGCCGGGTAGTCCTGGTACCACTGCGAGTACCCGACCTGGACGTGGTTGCGCGAGTCCTGGATGTACGGGTACTGGATCGCGTTCGAGAGCAGCTTCGGTGACGCGTGGTAGCCGATCTGGTTCAGATCCTGGACGAACTGGAGGGTGATCGCCTTGCCCACGGTGTCGGTCGTGCCGACGACGTCGACCTTCGCGCCCTTCGTGCCGGACGCCTGCACGAGGCTCCGCGCCTTCGCCAGGTCGGGCTTCGTCCACTTGCCCGACGAGCTCGGGTCCTGCGTGTACGGGCAGTACGGCTGGTAGCCGGGGAAGTTGGGCGGCAGCACCTGGCAGGACGGCTGCGCCAGCGACGGGCCACCGAAGATCTTCACGTAGGTGCCCCGCTGGACCGCGTAGTTGACGGCCTGGCGGGCCTTCAGGTTGTTGAACGGCGGGATGTTGACGTTGAGCGCCATGTAGTACATGGCCGTCTGCGCGTTCACGTGCGCCTGCGAGGCGTACGTCGTGCCGATCTCGTTCAGCCGGTCGGCGGGCGGGGCGTCGGCCATCCAGTCGGCCTGGCCGTTCTCGATCTGGGTCACCTCGTCCTCGACGGTCAGGCCGAAGTTGAACTGGATGCGGCTCGGGTTGCCGTTCGGCTGGGCGGCGGCCGACCACTCGTGGAAGTACGGGTTGCGCACCATCACGGCCACCTTGTTGGGGTTGTAGGTCTTCCACATGTACGGGCCCGTGCCCGGGATCGGGTTGTTGCCCATGTCGTGCGGCGGCGTCGAGCCGGGCACGGCCACCGCGAACGGCAGCGCCAGCTTGTCCATGAACTCCGGATCCGGCGCGGTGAGGTGGAAGGTGACGGTGCCGGCCGCGTCGTTCGTGACGACCCCCTTCGAGAGGTCGCACGCGGACACGCTCTTGGCGCATGCGGTGCCGCCGACGATCCCCTCGTAGAAGCTGTTCGCCGGACCGGGGACGGTGAACTGGCGCTTGAAGACCGTGGCGAAGTCGCTCGCCTTGACCGGCGCGCCGTTGGAGTAGCGGATGCCCTTGCGCAGGTGGAAGACGTACGTCTTGCCGCCGTCCGTCGGCGCCGGCACGGTGGTCGCGAGGTCGGGGACGATCTGCGTGCCGGCCACCCCGGCCGCGCGCCGGAACCCGACCAGCCCGTCGGCGACGTACTGGGCCGACTGGAAGCCGAGCACGGTGTAGTTCTTGGCGGGATCGAGGGTGCCCCAACTCGTGTTGGAGAGCATGATCATCGTGCCTCCGCGATGCGAGCCGCCGCCTCCGCTGCTCCCGCCCGACGAGCCGCTTCCACACGCGCTCGCGACGACGGCCACCACCGCCGCGTATCCGATCATCCGTCCGAGTCGCACGGTCCCCTCCGATCCCCGACTTAGAACGGCCATTCTAGAAGAGTGGCGCGGACGATGTGAGGCGGGGCGTTCGGGCGGGTTGAGCCAGCGGCGTTCGGCCTGCCGGCGTGGGAGCGCTCCGCCGCGGCGGAACCAGGCGTGACGCCCCGGGGCGCTCCGGCCGGGCCTACCGCCCCCGCGCCCCCGCGCCGCCGAGGCGCATCGCCGGCAGCCCGGCCAGGCGGCCGTCGCGCTGCAGGCGGGCTGCCGCCCACACCGCTGTCGCCACGGCGATGGCGCCGGAGACGAGGAAGGCGAGCTCGGTGCCGCCCTTCCAGGCGAGCCAGCCGGCCAGGATGCCCGCGGCCGGGCCGGTGCCGTTGAAGGCGAAGTAGTAGAGCCCGGCGACGCGGCCGCGGAGGTGGTCGGGGGCGCCCAGCTGGAGGGTCGAGTTGGCGCTCGATGTCCACAGGGTGAAGCTGAGGCCGGTCGCGAACAGGAGCAGGCACGCCGCCACCAGCGAGCTCTCGGGTGCGAGCAGGATCTGGGCGGTGCCGAACCCGGCCATCGCGATCAGGAGCGCGCGCATGCTGGCCCGCCCGAGCGACGCCGCGATCAGCGCGCCGAGCAGCGCGCCTGCGCCGAACGCCGCGGTGATGGCGCCGAGGACGTTCGGGCCCGAGTCGAGCGTCGTCCGCGCCAGCACGGGCAGGAGGACGTTGAAGTTGAACGAGAAGGTGCTCAGGAGCAGCACCGCCACGAGCGCGGTCATCGCCATCGGCGTGCGGCGGACGTAGCGCAGGGCGTCGGCCGTCCCGCCCAGGACGCTCGTCGGGCGGCGGCTGGTGTCGACCGGAAAGAGCTCCGACACGCGCATCCGCACGAGCCCGTAGAGGACGGCGAGGAAGCTCATGCCGTTGATCAGGAAGCAGGCGCCGGGACCGGCGGCGGCCACGATCAGCCCGCCGACTGCGGGGCCGACGACGCGAGCGGCGTTGAACAGGCTCGAGTTGAGCGCGACCGCGTTCGGGAGCTCGTCGCGACCGACCATCTGGTAGGTGAGCGCCTGCCGCGCCGGCGCGTCGAGGACGAGCACCGTCCCCCGCAGTCCGGTGAGCAGATAGACCTCCCACACCGTCACGATCCCGCCGAGCGTGAGCCCGGCCAGCGCGAAGGCGAAGATCATCGACATGACCTGGGTCGCGATGATCGTGCGGCGCACGTCCAGACGGTCGACCAGGACGCCGGCGAAGAGGCCGAACACCGTGTAGGGCAGGAACTGGAACGCGGCCAGGATGCCGACGGCGACCGGCGAGTGGGTCAGCTCGAGGACGAGCCAGGCCGTGGCGATGTTCTGCATCCACGTGCCGCTGACGGAGACGACCTGGCCGCCGAAGAACAGCCGGTAGTTGCGGTGCTTGCGGAGGCTGGCGAAGGTGCGCGTATGGGCGCGCAGGAGCGCGGCCGTCATACCGGATCCTCGGCCAGGAGCAGGGCGAGCGGCTCGAGCGCGGCGGCGACGGCCGCCCGCTCGGCATCCGACAGCCGGCGCATGCGCTGGGCCAGCCAGGCCGTGCGGCGGGAGCGGGCCGAGCGCAGCACCCGCACCCCGTCGCCGGTGACCCGCAGGCCGACCCGGCGACGATCCTCGGCCGAGCGCACGCGGGCGACGAAGCCCGCAGCCTCGAGCCGGTCGATGTAGCCGGACATGGCCGGTGCGGACACCCCTTCGTGCTCGGCCAGCGCGCGCACCCCGATGTCCGGGTGCGTGCGGATGACGTGCAGCAGGGCGGCCTGGCCGGCGGTGATCCCGAGGCCGGCGAGCTCGCGGCGCAGGTGCCGGTTGAGCTGGAGGAGCAGCGGCCGCAGGCCGTTGGCCAGCGCGAGGGAATCAGGAATAGTTAACATCGCTAATCATTGTATCGTGAATGAGACAGTTCCGCCACGGTTCCCCAGGCGGACCGGGGTCGAGGGTCATCGTCTTGACGTGTATGACCGAGCTGGCCGCAACGATCTCAGGATCACCGTCCGCGACGCAGCCGTCCCGCCTGAGCGTCCGCCTGGATGCGCACGACAAGGCCCTCGCAATGGTGCTGAACCACGGCGACATCTCGTAACTACTACGAGAACAACGGCAAGTACGGCGGGTTCCAGCTCAGTTGGCGACACGGCCCCGTGATTGCATTCGTGTTCCTCGCCACCCGTCTACCTCGTGGCCACCGCCTTCCGCATGGTTGGCCTGATCGGCCGCTTCCCCAGGCGAACCGGGGACCTGGTCGGTACGATCTCCCGCCATGTACGTGGCCGTTCCGCGAGAGCACGCCCCCGGCGAGCGTCGGGTGGCGCTCACGCCGGACGCGGTGGGCCGGCTTGCGCCGCTCGGGATCGAGATTCTCGTGGAGTCCGGGGCGGGCGCGCCCGCGGCGCTCCCGGACGCCGCCTACCGCGAGGCCGGCGCCACCATCGTCGACACGGCGGCCGCGCTCCACGAGCAGGCCGACCTGGTCGTCCGCGTCGGCCGCATCGAGCCCGATGAGGTCTCCGCGCTGCGCGAAGGCTGCGCCTTCGTCGGCTGGCTGTGGCCACGCACGAGCCCCGAGCTGGTGCAAGCGCTCTGCGACCGCCGGATCACCGCCTGGGGCATGGAGTCGATCCCGCGCGCTACCCGGGCGCAGCGGATGGACGCGCTCTCGTCGCAGGCCACGGTGTCCGGCTACCGGTCGGTGATCCTGGCCGCCGAGACGCTGCCGAAGTTCTTCCCGATGCTGATGACTGCGGCCGGCACGGTGGCCCCGGCCAAGGTGCTCGTGCTCGGCGCCGGCGTGGCCGGGCTGCAGGCGATCGCGACCGCCCGCCGGCTGGGCGCCGTCGTCTCGGCGTTCGACACCCGCCCGGTCGTGAAGGAGCAGGTCGAGAGCCTGGGCGCGGCGTTCGTCGAGATCGAGCTCGCGGTCACGGGCGCACAGGACTCGCGCGGGTACGCGACCGCGCTGACCGACGAGCAGCAGGCCCAGCAGCAGCGCGAGCTCGAGCGCCACATCGCAGACATGGACGTCGTCATCACGACGGCGCTCGTCCCCGGCCGCCCGGCCCCGCGCCTGATCCCCGCCTCGGCGGTCCAGGCGATGCGGCCCGGCTCGGTGATCGTCGACCTGGCCGCCGAGACCGGCGGCAACTGCGAGCTGACCGAGCCCGGCGAGACGGTCGTGCGCGAGGACGTGACGATCATCGGCCAGCTCAACCTGCCGGCCGGGATGCCGCTCCACGCCAGCCAGATGTACGCGCGCAACATCGGCGCGGTGCTCGAGCACCTGGTGCACGACGGCGAGCTCGCAATCGATCTCGACGACGAGATCAACGCCGATGCGATCATCACGCACGACGGCCGCGTGACCACGCGGCTTCTGCAGACGGAGGCCGCGTGAACGAGTCCCTGCTGGTCGAGCTGACCGTCTTCGTCCTGGCCGCGTTCGTCGGCATCGAGGTGATCTCGAAGGTGCCGACGATGCTGCACACGCCGCTGATGTCGGGCACGAACGCGATTCACGGGATCGTGATCGTCGCTGCTCTGATCGTCGCCGGTTCCTCGGAGCAAGACGGGCTGATTCGCACGATCGGCTTCGTCGCCGTCGTGCTCGCGTCCGCCAACGTCGTGGGCGGCTTCGTCGTCACCGACCGCATGCTCGAGATGTTCAAGAAGCGCGAACCGCCGAAGGACGGGTAGATGAGCACGACCGGCGTCAACCTGCTCTACCTGGTCACGATCGCGTGCTTCATCCTCGCGCTGAAGTTCCTGTCCTCGCCCGCGACCGCGCGGCGCGGCAACCAGATC
>DASUHM010000086.1 GCA_036273515.1 Gaiellales bacterium | reverse complement strand
TGCTCGTCGCGGGCGCCGCCGCGCTCCTCGCAGCGCGACAGATGCCAGAACGCGCTCGCCACCAGGTCGCGGGCGCCGTCGCCGAAGTCGAGCATGCCGGCGTCGCCCAGGGCCGGCCTGAACGCCTCGCCCTCCGCGAATAGCTGCCAGGCCCGCTCCGACACGTCCAGGCCACTCGACCCGCCGTAGCGGACGGTCTCAGCCGTCGGCGCCGCGCACGCGCCGAGCAGCGTCTCGAGCGTCCAACGGGCCTCGGCGGCGAACCCATCGGGGACGTCCAGCTCGAGCCGCGGCCCGGTCACTCGTAGCCGAGGTCGCGCAGCCGCTCGAGGATCCCGGCCTCCTCGTCGGCGCTGTAGACGCCCTCGTCGCTCCCGTCCGTCGCCTGGGCGGCGACGTGCACGGCGTCGCCCTCCCGGGCCAGGATCGCGTCGATCGGGGCGCCGTCGAGGCCGTCGGCCTCGATGCCGTGCAGGCGCAGAATCGTGGCGGCCATCTGGACGATCCCCGACCCCTCCGGCACGCTGCCGGGGCGGATCCCGGGGCCGCGCGCGCCCAGGATGCCGTCGATGCCGTGGTGGCCCGAGTAGCCGTAGGCGTTCTCGGGGTCGAGCGTGTCGTGCACCTCGATCGCGGGAGTGCCGCTGCGGCGCAGGGAGTCGACGTGGATGCGCTCGTCGATCGAGAGCACGATCAGGTCGGGGGCGCGGTCGAGGTGGGGGCCGTGGTAGATGTCGGGCTTGCGCAGGACGCGCAGGAGCTGCTCGCCGGTCTCGGGATGGCGCTCGGCCTCGAGCTCGGTCGCGATCCGCTCGGCCAGCGCCGGATCGGCGGACGCGCCGCTCGACTCGCCCAGGTACACCTGGCCGCCGGTCGCGAACGAGTAGGCGCGGGTGCGGGGGAAGTCGATGTCGGCGAAGGCGCGGTCGGCGGCCGTCCGCGGGACGAGCGGGTTCGCGTCGGCGATCCGGGTGTAGAGCCCCGACGTGCGGGCCAGGCGCTGGTCGACGCCCGCCAGCGAGCGCAGGCGCGTGCCCTTCGTCCGCTGCAGCGAGCGCGCGCGGTAGCGCAGGTAGCCGTGCTCCTCGAGCCAGCGGTTGAGGTGGAAGACCCAGTACATCGGCTTCATGCCGTGGTCGGACATCATGAGCACGGTCGGCTCCTCGCCGAACCGCTCCCGGGCCGCGTCGATCAGGCGCCCGCAGGCGGCGTCGACCGCCTCGTACACCTGGACGAGCTCGTCGCCCGCGTCGGCGGCGTCGTGGGCCGGGTGCTTTGGGTCGAGCCGGGCGTAGCCGAGATGCCCGGCGAAGTCGGTGCTCATGAAGTCGACGACGAGCACGCCCAGGTCGGGCTCGAGCTCGAAGCACTGCTCGCACACCGACTCGATCTCGCCGACGTGGTCGACCAGCAGCCGCGCGTAGCGGTCGAAGTCCTCCCACCAGCGCTCACGCATCGGGTGGTGGGCGGTGACGAGGCCGGGGTGGCGGGCGTGGATCGCGGCCGCCGCCGAGGCGGGCACGATCTGGGGCTCGGGCGGGCCCCCGTACCCGGACACGATGATCCCGTCCACCTCCTCGGCCGGGTAGGTGAACGGCACCGTGACGAAGGCGGAGCGCACGCCGGCCGCGCCGAGCGTGCGCCACAGCGGCACGCCGGAGCGGCTGCGCGCGCTCTCCAGGCGCGAGGGCGCCCGGTTGGCGTTCGTCGAGAAGTTGAAGATGCCGTGCCGGGCGGGGTTCAGGCCGGTCAGGAACGACGACCAGGCCGTCGGCGTCGCGGCGGGCACGGTCGAGCGCAGCGGCCCGTAGGCGCCGTCGCGGATGATCCCCCTGAGCGTGGGCAGGCGGTCCTGCTCGAGCAGCTCGCCGACGAGGCCGTAGTCGGCGCCGTCCATGCCCAGGCAGAGCACCCTCATCGGCGGGCGAGCATGTCGCGGTAGAGGTCGACCAGCGCCGGCCCGGGTGGTGCCAGCCGCTCCCGGGTCACGCGGATGTTGCGCTCGCCGTAGCGGGCCCGCAGGTCGGGATCGCGCACGAGCTTCAGGAGGGCCTCGGTGACGGCGTCCTCGTCGCGGCAGTCGACCACCTCGCCGCCCTCGCCGGGCGTGATCCACTCGTCGATCGTGATCGCGTCGCCCATCACCATCGGCAGCCCCGAGGCCATCGACTCGATCATCGAGGCGGGCGTGGCATCGGTCGAGGCGATCGAGATGCCGATGTCCGACGAGGCGCAGAGCTCGGCCAGCTCGTCCGGGGCCGCGAACATCTGGGCGACCCGGTCGCGCAGCTCGAGCTCGTCCAGGACGGCCTCGATCTCGTCGCGGATCCAGCCGCCCCGGGCGGCCATGATGAGGCGCACCCGCGGCTCCTCCTTCGACACCCGGTCGAACGCGCGCAGGAGCACGTCGAGGTTCGTGTTCGGGCGGTAGTTGCGCAGGGAGAGGATGACCAGCGAGTCGTCCGGCCAGCCGTGGCGGGCGGCCAGGCCCGGCGTGCGGTGCTCCGGGCCGAACGGGCGCAGGTCGACGTACCAGACGATCCGGTGGACGCGGTCGGGGTCGGCGCCGAGGCGGACGGTCTCGTCGGCGTTCCCGATCGAGCTCACGACGTAGTCGTCGCCGGCGGCCACCGCCGCGCGGACGCGCTTGCGGCCCCGGGGGTTGTCGCGCCCGTACGTGAAGATGTCGGTGTTCCAGGGGCTCATGACGAGCGGGTGGATGCCCGCCTCGGCCGCCCAGTAGCCGTACGGGAGCAGGTAGTGGGCGTGGACGAGGTCGACGTCGAGCCGGCGGGCCAGGTTGCGGATGGCCGGCGCGAACCGCATCCGGCGCACGCCCTTCAGCCGGGTGGCGAGCTCGAGCTCCTGGACGCGGTGGGCGGTGATCCCCTCGAGCTCCTCGGCCCGGTCGGTGAACGTGTCGGAGACGATGTGGACGTCGTGGCCGAGCTCGGCCACCCGCCACGCCCAGCGCAGGAAGATGATCGAGCGGCCGTTGCCGACGCCGAGGACGCGCAGGGGGCGGTCGCCGTTGCCGCTAGCCATGCCGCTCCACCCGCCGGGTGAGCTTCGCGACCGCCATGCTCGCGGCGGCCCGACCGCGGGCGGCGCGGACCCCGCCGCGGGCGACCCTGCCGAGCTGGACGATCGCGGGCTTCGGGTCGTCGCGGGCGAGCAGCGCGTCGGTGTATGGCGGCTTCTGGATGGCGTGCCGGGCGCCGGTCATGAACGTGATCGCCCAGCGCCGGCCCTCGTTCGTCATCCGCGCCGGCGCCGGCCGCCGGCCGACGAGGTCGAGATAGGCGATGTGCGTCAGGTCGACGCCGCAGGCGGTGGCGAGCCCGTGCCACTGCCACAGCCGCGGGTTCACCTCGATCAGCTTGTGCTCGCCGGTGCGCGGGTCGCGCTTGAACTCGACCTGCGAGATGCCGCGGAACCGCAGCGCCCGCAGGAGGGCGAGGCCGTGCTCGGCCACTTCGGGCACCCACACCGCCTCGGCCACCCGGCAGACGCCCATGTGCTGGCGGGTCTGGCGCAGCTTGCGGCCGGTGAAGATCCCGAGCGCCTCGCCGTCGGCCGTCAGATAGCTGCCGAGCGTGTAGAGCTCCTCGTCGCCGCCGGGGATGTACTCCTGCACCATCGGCTCGAACGGCTCGGCCTGGGCATAGGCCGTCTCGACCTCGGCGGCGGACTCGCACCGGAACGCCTGCCGGCCGTGAATTCGCTTGAAGCCGACCGGATCGGAGGGCTTCACCAGCACCGGGTAGCCGATCTCCTCGGCCGCGGCCCGGGCCTCCGCGGTGGAGCGGGGATGGCGGGTTGCCGGCACCGGCACGCCCGCCTCCGCGGCGACGTCGAGCTGGTGGCGCTTGCGCTGGATCGCCTCGAGCACGTCCCACTCGGGCGTGCACGGCCGGAAGACGGCGCCGATGTCGGCGCTGCGGCGGGCGAGCACGTTGATGTGCTCGTCATGGGTGGCCAACGCGGGCACGGGGCCGTCCAGCGTCTCGCCCAGCCGGGCGAGCGCCGCCACGAAGCCCTCCTCGTCGGCGACCGGGTCGGGCGCCGACACGGGCGTCGCGTAGCGCGACCGGAATCCGAGCGCCCAGGGGCGGTGGTCGACCGCGAGCGCCCTCACGCCGTTTCGGCCCAGCGAGCGGATGGCGGCGAGGCCGTTCACCCAGCCGACGTTGGCGACGACGGCGGCGGGCCTCGTGGGTGCGGATGCGCTCATGACAGCGGGCGATTCTACCGGCCGGGCTCGTCGCGCCTGCCCGCTTGAACCGCGTCGCTACGCGAACTCAACCTGGTCGAAATAGCGGATCGCGCGTCTGCCAACTGGCACCCGCGGGCGCAGCCGGCGAAGCTCCTGCGGATCCGTCGTGCCGAGCGCGAGGCCGACGGCGAGCGCCGGCGGGTTGATGTCGGGCGTGTAGACGATCGTCGAGACCCGCGGGTTGATCTCCATCAGCTTGCCGCCCTTGAACTGCACCGAGAGGAAGTAGTCCGCGGCCAGCACCTCGGAGAGCCGGGAGGAGTGCGCCTCCTCGTGCGGACGGTCGAGCAGCGTGAAGTCCATCGCGAGGCCCGCCCGCAGCGCCTCACGGGTGCGGGTCATGGGCAGGAGCATCTCGCCGCCGAGGCAGATCGCATCGACGGTCTCCTCGGGCCCGTCGAGGAACTCCTGGACGATGTAGGCCGGGAACGAGCCCTGGCCGAGCAGCTCGAGCACATCCTCCAGCCGCTCCGGCGCCGCCTCGCCGGGCCGCGACTCGAGCAGCCAGCGGCGCCGGTCGGCCGTCGGGTCGAGGATGCGGAAGCCGCGCGAGCCCTTGGCCTGGGTCGGCTTCATGACGACCCGCCGCTCCGGGTAGCCGAGCTCGCGCACGGCGGCGGCGAAGGCGTCGGGATCGTCCACCTCGATGGTGCGCGGGTGGGGGACGCCGGCGCGGTCGGCCAGCCGGAACGTCTCGGCCTTGTCCGAGGCCGCCTCGACGCCCGCGGCCGGCCCGGCCAGCACGGGCAGCCCGAAGTCGGCGCGGGCGCGCGACCAGGCCACGATCTCGGACGACGACGTGGGGAAGACGACGTCCGCGCCGAGCTCGGCCGCGGCCGCCCGCATCGCCGGAATGAAGCCGGGGTCGTCGCCGCGGGGGACGACGGCGAAGCGGTCGCACAGGCGCGAGCCGGCCGAGCGCGGGTTCGCGTCGGTGCCGACGACCGTGTGCCCGGCCTCGCGCAGCGCCCGGATCAGGCGCGGGCAGCCGGGCGCCCCGGCGGCGGTGACGAGAACGGTGGCCACGGTGCCTCCAGTCTGGCACACCGTCACGCGCTAATGTCCTGCGATGCCCGCGACCCAGAGCCCCAGCGGAATCACGGGCGAGGCCCGCCTCGCCACCCAGAAGGCCCTCCAGCGCGCGTTCGGGACGATCGAGCCGATCGTGCCCGTCCCCGTCAAGCGGCGCGTGCGAAAGGCGCTGCCGCGCCAGGTCTACAAGTACGTCGATCCGGGCTGGCACCGGCGCGGCATCGGCGGCATGTGGGAGGAGCTCGGGACGCTCCAGTTCCAGTACCTGGTCGACCACGGCCTCCAGCCGGAGCACTACCTGCTCGACGTCGGCTGCGGCCCGCTGCGCGGCGGCTGGCGCTTCATCGAGTACCTCGAGACCGGGCACTACTACGGCATCGACCGCCGCTTCGACCTGATCGAGGCCGGCCGCGACTTCGACCTGCGCCCGCGCGGCCTGATCGCCAAGCAGCCGGTGCTGCGCGAGCTGCACCACTTCGAGTTCGGCACGCTCCACCGAGCGTTCGACTTCGCGCTCGCCCAGTCGGTGTTCACGCACCTCTCGATCAACGAGATCATGCGCTGCCTGGTCGAGATGGACCGGGCGCTCGCCCCGGCCGGCAAGTTCTTCGCGACGTTCTACGAGGACACCCGCGGCCCGCGCGAGATCACGGACGTCCAGCAGAAGCCGGGCCTCGTCACCCACCTCGACCGCGACTTCTTCCACTACCACCTGAGCGTGTTCGAGTGGCTCTGCGAGGGCACGGGGCTCAAGGTCGAGTACATGGGTGGCTGGGACAACCCGCGCAACCAGAAGATGCTCTGCTTCACCCACCGCGGGGAGTAGGCATGGCGCGTCCGCGGCGGCTGATGATCGTGGGGCTCGACTGCGTCGCGCCCGAGATCGTGTTCGACGACATGCGCGACGAGCTGCCCGTGCTGTCCGGGCTGATGGAGCGGGGGGCGTGGGGCAAGCTCGAGTCGTGCGACCCGCCCATCACCGTGCCGGCCTGGTCGTGCATGATGTCGTCGAAGGACCCGGGCACGCTCGGCTTCTACGGCTTCCGCAACCGCAAGGACCACTCCTACGACGGGATGGCGTTCGCCACGTCGGAGAAGGTGCGCGCCGACCGGCTCTGGGACATCCTCTCGCGGGCCGGCAAGCACGTCGTCGCGCTCGGGGTGCCGCAGACGTTCCCGCCCCGGCAGGTGAACGGCGAGATGGTGAGCTGCTTTCTCACCCCCTCGACGGACAGCCGCTACACCTATCCCGAAGCGCTGAAGGAGGAGATCCGCGAGGTCGTCGGCGACTACATGGTCGACGTGCCGGACTACCGCACGGACGACCGCGAGCGGGTCGTGCGCGACATCCACACGATGACCGAGCGCCGCTTCGCGCTCGCCCGCCACCTGCGCGACACGCGGCCGTGGGACTTCTTCATGCTGGTCGAGATGGGCCCCGACCGCCTGCATCACGCGCTGTGGCGGTTCTACGACCCGAACCACCCCGACTACGTGCCGGGGACGTCACTCGAGGCCGCCTTCCGCGACTACTACCGCTACCTCGACTCCGAGGTGGGGTCGCTGATCGAGGGCCTCGGCGACGACACGGCGCTCATGGTCGTCTCCGACCACGGCGCCCAGGCGATGTTCGGAGGCATCCAGATCAACGAGTGGCTGATGCAGAACGGCTACCTGACGCTCGTCGACCCGCCCTCCGAGCAGACGCCGATCGGCCGCTGCACGATCGACTGGCCGCGGACGCGGGTGTGGGCCGACGGCGGCTACTACTCGCGCATCTTCCTGAACGTGAACGGCCGCGAGCCCGACGGCACCGTCGACCCGGCCGACTACGAAGCGCTCCGCGACGAGCTGATCGGGAAGCTCGAGGCGCTGGGCGACGAGGACGGAAATTCGATCGGCACCCGCGTCTTCCGGCCCGAGGACCTCTACCACGAGGTGAACAACGTCGCGCCCGACCTGATCGCCTACTTCGGCAACCTGGGCTGGCGCTCGATCGGCTCGGTCGGTGACGGCCGCGTCCACGTGCGCGAGAACGACACCGGGCCGGACGACGCCAACCACGCCAAGTTCGGCATCTCGATCTTCGCCGGCCCGGGGATGCCCGCGGCGGTGCCGGCCGACGCGCGCCTGTTCGACATCGCGCCCACGGTGCTGACCGCGCTCGGCCTGCCCGTGCCCGCGGACATGCAGGGCCGGAGCCTCGTCTGATCGACCCGGCCGCGCTGCTGGACGAGCTGCGCACCCTGGCCTACGAGGGCCGGGCCTACGCCGAGAGCGAGTTCGACCAGGCCCGCTACCGGCGGATGTGCCAGATCGTGGATGAGTTCTACGCCGAGCTGGCGGGGCTGCCGGCGGCCGAGGTGGGGGAGCGTTTCGCCCGCGACCTGGGCACGCCGACGCCGAAGGTGGGGGCGACGGCGGTGATCCCCGACGGGGCCGGCCGGGTGCTGCTCGACCGCCGCGCCGACGACGGCCGCTGGGGGCTACCCGGCGGCTGGCTGGGGTCGAACGAGTCGCCGACCGAGGGGGTGGTCCGCGAGGTGGCCGAGGAGACGGGCCTCGCCGTCGAGGTGGTGCGGCTCGGCTCCGTCGAGTTCCGGGCGGCCTCGCTCCCGGCGGCGCCGCACGGCCAGGTCGGCCTGGTCTACGTGTGCCGCATCCTGGACGGCGACCTGCGCAAGAGCCACGAGTCGCTCGAGCTCGCCTGGCGCGACCCGGCCGACCCCGCGATCGAGTGGCATCTCGACCACGGCGAGCGAACGCTCCGCGCCCTCGCGTCGACCTGAAATCGGGGTCAGACCCCGAACGGCGACCGTTGCACTTCCGTTGCAGTTCCGTTCGGGGTCTGACCCCGGTCTGAACGCCTAACATTGCCGCGATGGCCACGCTCGCGGACAGGCGGCGGACGATGGGCCGCCTGCGCGAGATCGCCCAGGTCGCCACGAAGCACGGGTTCGGGTTCGTGTTCGAACGACGCACGCTGCGCCGCTCACAGGTCATCGAGACCCAGAACCTGCCTGCCCTCGGCCGCCACTTGCGTGAGATGCTGGACGAGCTGGGGCCCACGTTCGTCAAGTTCGGCCAGCTGCTCTCGACCCGTCCCGACATCGTCCCGCCGGAGATCCTGTCCGAGCTGCGGCTGCTCCAGGACTCCGTCTCGCCGGTGCCCTACACCGACATCGAGCAGGTGATCGCCGCGGAGCTGCGCTCGCCGATCGAGCGCCTCTTCGTCGACTTCGACCCCGTCCCCGTCGCCGCCGCCTCGATCGGGCAGGTGCACTTCGCCGAGCTCGCCAACGGACGCCTGGTCGCCGTGAAGGTGCAGCGGCCGAACGCGGCCCGCCGGGTCGAGTCCGACCTCAGCCTGCTCTACCAGGTCGCCCGCATCGTCCGCCGCCGGGTCGATCGCCTGTCGTTCATCGATCCGGTTGCGGTCGTCGACGAGTTCGCCCGCTCGATCCGGCGCGAGCTCGACTACCGCATCGAGGCCCGCAACGCCGAGATCTTCCGGCGCAACTTCGCCGACGAGCCGCGCGTCGCCATCCCGCGCGTCTACGGCACGTACTCCAGCGAGCGGGTGCTGACGCTCGAGCGGCTGGAGGGCGTGCAGCTCGGCGACCTCGACCTCGAGATGACGCCGATGGACGAGCGCCGCCGGCTGGCCATCCTGATCGCGGAGGCGTGGCTCGAGATGATCTTCCGTCACGGCGTCTTCCACGGCGACCCGCATCCGGCGAACATCATGGTGCTGCGCGACGGCCGCCTCGGCCTCGTCGACTTCGGCATGACCGGGTCGCTCAGCGAGGCCGACATGCGCCGGCTGACGCGCCTCCTGCTGGACGCCGTGAACGAGAACGTCGACGCCCTGCCGCGGCGGCTCTACGACCTCGGCGTGCGCTTCTCGAAGGAGCAGGAGGACGAGCTGCGGATCGAGCTGCGCGAGGTCTACTACCGCTACTACGGGGCGTCGATGGGGCAGATCGACCCGCTCCAGGTGATCCGGGAGGCGTTCGTGCTCGTCTCGCGCATGCACCTGCGGCTGCCGACCCGCTTCGCCCTGCTCGACAAGGCGCTTGCCACGCTCGGCAGCGTCGGCACCGAGCTCTACCCCGACTTCAACGTGTTCGAGGTGGCCGAGCCGTACGCCGCCGAGCTGGTGGCCCGGCGCTACTCGCCGCGGCGCCTGCTCGACCGGTCGCGCGAGGAGCTCGAGAGCTACGGCGGCCTGCTGATGGAGCTGCCCTACCAGGTGCACGACACGCTGGAGCAGCTGCGCGACGGCGAGGTCGAGGTGCAGTTCCGCCACAAGGGCCTCGACGAGCTCACCCGTCAGGCGGACGTCGTCGCCAACCGGCTCGTCATCGCCGTCGTCATGGCGGCGCTCCTGATCGGCTCCTCGCTGATCGGGATCTCCGCGCAGGGCGGCTGGCACGTGTTCGGCATCCACGTGCTCGCGCTGGCCGGCTTCCTGACGGCGAGCGCGCTCGGGTTCGTGCTCGTGCTCTCGATCGTGCGCAGCGGCCGGCTCTAGACGGCCAGGGACTGGCGCTCGAGCCAGTCGTCGAACGTCGTCGAGGCGATGCGCGCATCCGGGCCGGGGAGGAGGACGTCGCCGGCCATCTCGACGCCGAACGGCTCCCGCCAGCCGGTGGTGAGCCGGACGCCCTCGCCGCGAGCCGCCAGCGTGCGCCGGGCCATGTCGACGAGCGCCTGGCAGTCGGGTCCCGCGACCTCGAGCGGACCGTCCTCACGGGCGGGTCCCGATGCGACCTCGACCAGGATCTCGGCGAGATCGCCGACGTCCAGCGGCTGGACGAGCAGGGGCGGCACGAACGCCGAATCGCCGTCTCGCGTCCACGAGGCAACCATGCCGGCGAAGTCGTGGAACTGCGTCGCCCGGACGATCGTCGCCGGGATCGGCCCGGATCGCGCCAGCCGCTCCTGGTGCTGCTTCCCGATGTAGTGCGGGTTATGACGAATACGGTCGACGCCGACGATGGAGAGGACGACGTGATGGGACACGCCCGCCTCCCGCTCGGCCACCAGCAGGCTGTTGGTCGCCGCCGTGAAGAACCGGCGCGGGCCGTCGCCCTCGTTGTCCGAGGTGTTCAGCACATCGATGACGGCGTGGCAGCCGGCCAGGGCCGCCTCGAGGTCGCCGTCTCCGGTGAGCACGTCCACGCCCGTCGAGCGCGACACGGCCACGCCCGTATGACCCTCCCGCTCCAGACTTCCGAGTACCGCCCGGCCGACCAGGCCGGACGCGCCAATGACGGCGACCCTCATCGGCCCCTGGGTACACGCATCAGCCGCCCGCGAAACCTCGATCCGCGCTCCGCCAGAACTCGGCCACCCGTCGGTTGAACGGCTCGCCCGAGAGCTGGGGCTGGTGCGCCGCCCCGGGGAAGTCCGCCACCTCGGCGCCGAGGTTCGCGGCGACGACGTCGCAGACGGCGATGAAGGCATGGCCGCCAAGCTCCCGCGCCGGCGGAGGGACGGCGTCCCAGCCGCCGCGCGCGACGAGCACCGGGAACCGGGCCCCGGCAAGCGCCGCAAACGGGATCTCGGCCTCGTGCGGCGAGCGCTCGCCCACGGACCGGCGCACCGACCGGCGGGCGGTGTCGTTCAGGCGCGGAGGCGGACCGAGGTCGAAGCCCCACGCGTCCAGGAAGCCTTTCAGGTAGTCCTCCTCGGCGAGCCCGGCGCCGTCGCGCTTGTGCGCCCGCAGCCGCTCGACCAGGCGGTCGACCGCCGGGTCGCCGTGGACGAGCCCGAACGCGGGCGGCTCGACCACGGTGAGCGAGCGCACCGCCTCGGGCCGGAGCGCCGCCGCGAACATGCAGACGATCGCGCCGTAGGAGTGGCCGAGGAGGTGAGCGGGAGGCTCGAGCAGCGCGGCGATCTCCGGCGCCTCCGTCTCGAAGTCGACCGGCCCGGCGCCGTCGGGGCTGCGGCCGAACCCGCGCCGGTCGACGACGTGCAGCTCGAACTCGTCGGCCAGCGGCCGCTGCTCCGAGAAGGCGAGCGCGCCGAAGCTGAAGCTGCCATGCACGAGCACGGCCGGGGTGCCGGACCCGGTGACGTCGACATGCAGGCCGGGCATGCCCGGATTGAAGCACGGGCGGACCCGATCACGTCCGCACCCCTCCGTAGCATGGGTGCATGGATGCGCCGCGCTGGCTGATCGATCCCTGCCCGCCGGGCGTCGCCGACGACCTCGCCGCGGGCCTGGGCGTGCAGCGCACGACGGCCGAGGTGCTCGTCCGCCGCGGCCACACCTCGCCGGAGGCCGCCCGCGCGTTCCTGGAGCTCGACGGGCCGCTCCACGACCCGATGCTGCTCGGCGACATGGCCGCGGCCTGCGAGCGGATCGGCCGGGCGATCGCGGGCGGCGAGCGGGTGTGCGTCCACGGCGACTACGACGCCGACGGCATCTGCGCCACCGCGCTCGCCGTAGCGGCCCTGCGCGAGCTCGGCGCCGACGTCGACTGGCATGTCCCGAGCAGGTTCGACGAGGGCTACGGCCTGGCCGCCGAGACGGTCGAGCGGCTGGCCGCCGACGGCGTGCGCCTGCTCGTGACGGTCGACTGCGGGATCACCGCCGCCGACCAGGTCGCGCGGGCCGCGGCGCTCGGGATGGACGTGATCGTCAGCGACCACCACCGCCCCGGCGACGTGCTGCCAGACTGCCCGCTCGTCTGCACGCGGCCGTCGGACTACCCGTTTCCGGAGCTCTCCGGTACCGGCGTCGTCTTCAAGCTCGCCCAGGCGCTGTTCGCCCGGGCCGGCCGCGACCCGGCGGCGCTCGACGCCCACCTCGACCTGGTGGCGCTGGCGACCATCGCCGACGTCGTCCCGCTCGTCGACGAGAACCGCGGCCTCGTCCGGGCCGGGCTGCGCCGCCTGGCGCGGACGACACGCCCGGGCCTGCGGGCGCTGATGGCAGCAGCCCGGGTCGACCGTGCCCGCGTCGGCGCCTCCGACGTCGGCTTCCGGCTCGCCCCCCGCATCAATGCGGCCGGGCGCCTGTGCCACCCCGGCGAGGCGCTGGAGCTCCTGCTGACGACCGACGAGTCGCGCGCGCGGGCACTCGCCACCAGGCTCGAGGGCCTGAACCGCGAGCGGCAGACGGTCGAGGACACGATGCTCCGCGACGCGATCGAGCAGCTGGAGGCGCGCGGCGCCGAGTTCCGGGCGCGCAAGGCCTACGTGCTCTCCTCACCCCACTGGCACGAGGGCGTGGTCGGGATCGTCGCCTCCCGGCTCGTCGAGCGCTACAGCCGGCCGGTCGTCCTGATCGCCGAGCGCGTCGACGAGGCCAAGGGCTCGGGCCGCAGCATCCCGGCCTACGACCTGCACGCCGGGCTCACCGCCTGCCGCGAGCACCTGCGCAAGTACGGCGGCCACCGCGTCGCCGCCGGCGTGACGCTCGCCCCGGAGGACGTCGAGGCGTTCGCCGACGCCCTGGCCGCGCACGCCGCCGCCGCGCTCACCGATGCCGACCTCGTGCCGCGCCAGCGCATCGACGCCGTTCTGGCGCCGGCCGACGCATCGCTCGAGCTGGCCGACGAGCTCGCCCGCCTCGAGCCGTTCGGGCTCGGCAACCCGGGCGTGACGCTGCTGGCCCCGGCCGCCTCCGTGCATGGCGTCGAGCGCATGGGCGACGGCCGTCACCTGCGCATGGCGGTGGAACTGGGCGGGTTCCGCTGCCGGGCGGTCTGGTTCGGGCAGGGCGCCGCCGCCGACGGCCTGCGCGTCGGCGGGCGGCACGACGTCGCCTACCGGCTCGCGCGCAACGAGTGGAACGGCGCGGCATCGGTGCAGATGCTCGTCCGCGCGGTCGGCGCCGCCCCCGACGGGCCGACGCCCGAGCCCCTCCTCGCCGCGGCCACCGCCGCCGACTGCGAGCCCCGCCACGCCGCCGTCGAGGACATGCGCGGCCGCGGCGTCCAGATCGCGACCATCGCCCGGCTCGTGGCCGCCGGCGAGCGGGTGCTCCTGCTCGTCGCCGACACCGACCGGCGGCGGCGTATGCTGGGCGGCCCGCTCGAGCCGGCCCGGCTCGGCTCCGGCTCGATCGTGCTCGCCGACTACGCAGAGACCGCGCTGATCGGTGAGCCCGAGCGGCGGTTCGGCGCGGCCGTCGCGCTCGACCCGCCCTGCGACAAGGCCGGTGGAGAGCTGCTGGCGGAGCTCGGGTCGCGCATGCCCGTCCACCTCGTGTGGGGCGCCGCCGAGGTCGAGTTCGCCCGCCGCGTGCTCGAGGCGCGTGAGCCGCTGCGGCCCGCGCTCGTCCTCGTCTGGCAGGCGCTGCGCAAGGGCGACCAGAAGATCCCGCTCGCCGCCGACACCGTCGCCCGCTGCCGGACCGTGCTGAACGAGGTCGGTCTCGACCCGGCGAACGGCGGGTCCGCGCGCATCGACCTGAACGCCTCGCCCACCTACCGCGCTGCCCTCGAGCGGGTGGAGGACTCGCTCCGCTTCCTGCAGTCGCAGGCCGGGTGAGGGACTCTCGCCACCCCTCAACTACCATACGACCATGGCAACGGTGCCGAGAAGCGCCGAGGCCGAACGGCACGACCCTCTTCTGCAGGAGCTGCTCGGCCGCATCGCGGCGTACAACCCGAACCTCGACGCGGAGACGATTCGCGCGGCGTTCGACTATGCCTGCGATCACCACGCCGGCCAGGCGCGCAAGAGCGGCGAGGCGTTCATCGTCCACCCGGCCGCCGTCGCCGAGATCTGCGCCGAGCTCAAGCTCGACTCCGCGACGATCACGGCGGCCCTGCTGCACGACACGGTCGAGGACACCGAGGCCGAGCTCGACGACGTCCGCGGCCGCTTCGGCGAGGACGTCGCGCTGCTGGTCGACGGCGTCACCAAGCTGACCCGGATCAGCTTCGCCAGCCGCGAGCAGGCCCAGGTCGAGAACTACCGCAAGATGATCGTGGCGATGGCCCACGACCTGCGCGTCGTGCTGATCAAGCTGGCCGACCGCCTGCACAACATGCGCACGATCTCGGCGCTCGGCAAGCAGAAGCAGGTGCAGACGGCCCGGGAGACGCTCGAGATCTACGCGCCCCTCGCGCACCGCCTCGGTATCCATTCGATCAAGTGGGAGCTCGAGGACCTGGCCTTCGCCTGCCTGCACCCGCGCCGCTACGCCGAGATCGGGGCGATGGTGAACCAGACCCGGGCCGACCGCGAGAAGTTCGCCGGCGAGGCGAGCACGATCCTGCTGCACGAGCTCGAGGAGGCCGGCATCACGGCCGACATCGCCGGCCGGGCCAAGCACCTGTACTCGATCTACACCAAGATGGCGCAGGGCGGCAAGGAGTTCAACGAGATCTACGACCTGACGGCGATCCGCGTGCTGGTCGACTCGGTCAAGGACTGCTACGGCGCGATCGGCGTGATCCACTCGCTGTGGAAGCCGATGCCGGGACGCTTCAAGGACTACGTGGCCATGCCCAAGTTCAACATGTACCAGTCCCTGCACACGACCGTGATCGGGACGCAGGGCAAGCCGCTCGAGATCCAGGTGCGCACGCACGAGATGCACCAGACGGCCGAGTACGGCATCGCCGCGCACTGGCTCTACAAGCAGCCGTCCGCGTCCGGCAAGGCCCAGGCCAACGCCTGGGTGGCCCAGCTGGCCGACTGGCAGGGCGACGCGCGCGATCCCAAGGAGTTCATGGACACGCTGCGCGTCGACCTCTTCTCCGACGAGGTGTACGTGTTCACGCCCAAGGGCGAGGTGAAGAGCCTGCCGGTGGGCTCGACGCCGCTCGACTTCGCGTATGCCGTGCACACCGACGTCGGCCACCGCTGCGTCGGCGCGAAGGTGAACGGGCGCATCGTCCCGCTGCACTACACGCTCCAGTCCGGCGAGTTCGTCGAGGTGCTGACGTCGAAGCAGGAGCGGGGGCCGTCGCGTGACTGGCTGAACCTCGTGAAGTCGTCGCGCGCCCGCAACAAGATCCGCCAGTTCTTCACCCAGCAGGCGCGCGAGGACCTCGAGCAGCGCGGCCGCGAGTCGCTCCAGCAGGCGCTCAAGTCGCACGGGCTGCCGCAGCAGAAGGTGTCCTCGTCGCCGCTCCTGCCCGGGATCATCCGCGAGATGGGCTTCAAGAAGGCCGACGACTTCTACGTCGCCATCGGCGCCGGGAAGATCCAGGTCGGCCAGGTCGTGACGAAGCTGATCGGACGGCTGAAGACGGTCGAGGTGGTCTCGCCCGACCAGCAGTTCATGCCGGCCCGGCGGCCGCAGAAGCGGCCGGTCGCGAGCTCGGAGTACGGCATCGTGGTCGACGACGCCGGCGACCCCGACGTGCTCGTCCGCATGGCCAAGTGCTGCACCCCGGTGCCCGGCGACGAGATCTGCGGCTACATCTCGCTCGGCCGCGGCATCACGATCCATCGCGACGACTGCCCCAACGTGCGCGCGCTGCGACGCACGCCGGAGCGCTTCACGCCCGTGCACTGGGACGACTCGGACGCGGCCGCCACCAGCTCGTTCCGGGTCACGATCGCCCTCCAGTCGTGGGACCGCCCCCGCCTGCTCGAGGATGTCGCCCGCACCTTCGCGGAGCACGGCGCGAACATCGTGGAGTACGGCGGCCACGTCGCCGACCAGATGGCCCGCAACTGGTACACGGTCGAGGTGGGGGACGTGAAGGAGCTGCGCAGCCTTCTCACCGCCCTTCGCAACATCGACGCCGTCTTCGACGCGTATCGCGTCACGCCGGGCGGCTGAGCGCCGATAGACTTGCGCGCGTGAGCGGGTACGACGGCGAGACGACGGTGTGGCAGGGGCACCCGAGCTGGAAGGCCATGCTGCTCTTCTACGTGAAGTGGACGCTGTTCGCGCTCATCCCGGTCGCGGTCTGGGTCGTGCTCGGCGTGGCCGGCCAGAGCTTCTCGGCGACCTGGTACGGCACCGCGACGATCGTCCTCCTGATCCTGGTCTACGCGATCGGTTGGGTGCGGCGGGTCACGACCCGCTACCTGGTCACCGACCGGCGCATCCAGATCCGCACGGGCATCGCGACCCGGCGCGAGCGCACGACGCACATCGATCGCGTCCAGAACGTCAATCTGACCCAGACCCTCTTCCAGCGCATCCTCGGCATCGGCGACGTCGACTGGGACACCGCGGGCACCGACGCGCCCGAGTCCGACTTCACGTTCCGGGGCATCGACGACCCGAGCGCGCTCGTCCGGCTGGCCGACCGGTTCCGCCTCGAGGCGATGCGCGAGCCGACCGGGCAGCCCGCGGTTCCTCCTCCGCCGGCGACCTGACGGAACGATGAGGGCCGGCGCTGACGCCTCCGCCATCCGCGACCTCGCGCTGTCCTTCCCGGACGCCCGCGAGGACCACCCCTTCGGGCCGGAATCGCACGTCTTCAAGGTCGGCGGCGGCAGCCGCATGTTCGCCATCCTGCACGACGGCCCGCCGGTCACGGTGACCATGAAGCTGACGAAGGAGGAGCGCGAGATCGCGCTGACGCTCCCGTTCGCCTCCGAGGCCAAGTACGTCGGCCGCTACGGCTGGGTCACCGCCCGCATCGAGGACGCCGACTGCCTCGAGGCCGCCCTCGAGTGGCTGCGCGAGAGCTACTGGCTGCGGGCCCCGGAGAGCACGCGCGAGGCCGCGTGGACGTGACGCACGTGCCGTCCCGCGCCCCTGCCGTGCGTTAAGGTCACCCGCGCGGCCGAGTAGTCCAGGCCCCGGCCGCGCATGCACGACACCCAAGGCAGGAGGCAATACATGCGAGGTGGGACGAGTGGGGGCTTCATGCCGCCTGCTGCGGCAGCGCTCGTGTTGGCAGGGATCGCGCTCCTCGGCGCGACGTCCACGGCCGGCGCCGTGACGGCGCCGACCCTGTGCGGGACGCGGGCCGGCGCCGCGCCGGCCAAGTACAAGCACGTCATCATGATCATGGAGGAGAACAAGAGCCTCCCGGACGTGATCGGCGGCGCGGGCTCGGCCCCCCGGCAGGCGGCGCCGTACCTGAACCAGCTGGCGACCGCCTGCGGCCTGGCGACCAACTACCACAGCGCCACGCACCCCAGCCACCCCAATTACATGGCGATCACCGGGGGTGTGGCGACCGACGCGACCAGCATCACGGCGCCGAACATCTTCCAGCAGGTGAAGAACGCCGGCGGCACCTGGCGGGTCTACCAGGGCTCGATGCCGTCCAACTGCCTGCGCCGCTCGTCGTTCCCGTACAAGCCGCAGCACAACCCCGGCGTCGCCTACACGGGGCTCGCGGCCGACTGCCCGCGCTGGGACACGGGCATGAACGGCCTGACGCACGACCTCACCACGGGGCTCCCGACCTTCGCGTTCATCGCTCCCGACCAGTGCAAGGACATGGAGATCGCCTGCACGAGCGGCTCGAACTCGATCACGACTGGCGACAACTGGCTGAAGGCCTGGGTGCCAAAGCTGCTGCGGACGAAGGGCTACCGCACCGGGCATACCGCCATCTTCATCACGTTCGACGAGGGTCAGGGCGGCACCGGCGGAAACGGCGAGAACTGCCAGGCGGCGGCCAATCGCAACGACCGCGGCTGTCACGTGGCGACGGTCCTGCTCTCGCCCTGGATCAGCAAGGGCAAGCGCAGCTCGGTCTACTTCGACCACTACTCGCTGCTGCAGACGACGGAGCGGATGCTCGGGATCAAGACCTTCATCGGGCATGCCCACGACGCCGCGACGAAGGGGATGCGCTCGGCGTTCGGGTTCTGAACCCTCGAGGGGATCGGGCGCGGCCGCGTCAGCCTTCGACGCGGAGCGCGCGCTCGATCCCCTTCGGGCCGATGTCGACGAGGTAGCCGCGCAGGATGCCGTGGTTGGCCTCGCTGCCGGGGTTGATGCAGAGCGTCTGGCCGATGCGGCGCTCGCCGCCCGACTCGTGGATGTGCCCGTGGACGGCCAGCAGCGGCTGGTACTTCTCGATCAGGCGCCGCACCGCCGTCGAGCCGACCGGGCCGCGCAGCACGTCGCCGGCCGAGATCGTCGGGCGGAGGTTCGCGTCGAGGATCGGTGCCGTGTCGAGCCCGGAGTCGTGCGGAGGGACGTGGATCATGAACACGGCCCGGCGCGGGTCGCGCACCTGCGCCGCGAGGGTGTCGAGCCGCTCGAAGAGCTCGTCCTCGGTCACCTCGCGGGGCGTGTCCCAGGGCGTGTTGTTCGACCAGCCGTAGGCGAGCAGCTGCAGGTCGCCGGGCATGTCGAGCACCTTGCCGTCGGCGTTCTGGGGGAAGTAGGCGGGGTTGTCGATGATCGGGTCGATCCCGAAGTCGTCGTCGTTCCCCGGGATCACGTAGAGCGGCACGCCCCCGTCGCCGAGCCGGTCGGTGGCGAGCGCCATCCATTCCTCCATCCGGGCGTTCATGAGCCGGTGCAGCAGCTCGTCGCGGGCGGCGGGGTCGGAGGCGAGCCGGTCGGTCTCCTCCGCGTTCATGACGGCCGAGTAGTAACCGACGTCGGCGATGTCACGCTCGAGGACGGCGAGCTCCTCGGCCGAGCCGGCCCGGCGGTGGACGCCGAACAGCTCGGCCGAGTAGGAGCCGCCGTTCTCGACGATCGGGACGATCGCCTTGCCGGTGAAGTCGCCGGCGACGAGCGCGATGTCCGCCTTGTAGACGTTCAGCTTGATCGCGTTGAGGTACTTCCGCCACGCCTTCTCGGCCGCGTGGAAGTCGCTCGCGAGGTAGATCCGGATCGTCTTCGCCATTGCCTAGCGAGAGCCCACTAGTCCGGCGGGATCTCGGCGAACAGCATGCTGGTGTCGACGCCCCTGCTGCGCTGAACGATCTTCATGATCCCCCAGATCACGAGCCCGGCGGCCGTGAACACGAGCGTGCCCGTGATGCCGCTGTTGTTCAGGTAGTCGAGCCGGCCGCTGCCGCTGTTCGTGAGGTTGTCGTAGATGGGCTTCACGGCCGCGAACCAGTAGATCCAGAGCGGGAAAACGAGCCAGCCGACCCCGAGCACCCACAGCCACCGCTTGTACGGGGCGTTGCGGATCAGGTCGGGCCTGCGGAAGCGGATCAGGATCGCGTTCACCCCCGGCATGATCCAGGTCAGGGCGGCCATGAAGATCGAGAACCAGAGCGTCGCGACCAGGTTCAGCTTGCCGTCCGGCGGCGCGATCGACTTGGGCAGGACGGCGAAGTTCTGCCACCACAGGAAGACGGCGCACAGGCCGATGGTCGCGAGGATCGCGTTCAGCGGCGCGGCCATGCGCTCGTTGACCTCGCCGAACCACTCCGGCAGCTGCCGGTCGAGGCTCCAGGCGAGCCCCATGCGGCTGATGAAGTTCACGTAGACGGGGCAGAGCAGCAGCGGGAACATCGCGCCCGCCAGGCTGATCAGCGCCCACAGCGGCCACAGCGTCTTGTTCGCGATGACCGCCACCAGCGGCATCGACGGCGGCTGGCCGAGTGGCAGCGCGATGTTGGTGACGCCGCCCCAGTAGTTGTAGCCCCATGCCGTCGTCGTGTTGAAGCCGATGTGGTTCGAGAACAGGTCGACGTAGACCGAGTTCGCGATCACGCCGACGAGGAGCGCGCCGAGCAGGGCGATCGAGACGCCGCGCTTCACGTTCCCGCGCACCTCGCCGGAGATGTAGGCCGAGTACTGGAAGCCGATGAACTGCAGGAACACGATCCCGAGCATGAACGGGAAGACCGTGCGCGAGAAGATGTCGCTGAAGAAGCTGTTCGTGTGGCCCGGCAGAATCGCGCTGCCGGACTTCGCGATCTGGTCGGCCGTCACGCCGTTCGTGTACTTCGGCAGGTTGTGCTGGAAGTCGGACGGGTGTGTGGCCAGGAGACCGAAGACGAACATCAGGACGAAGCTCGCCACGCCGATGCCGGCCATGATCGTGACGACCTTGTGGAAGCGCCGCGTCGGCAGGAGCACGATGCCGAGGATCACGGCGAGCACGACGAGCGACCAGATCAGGCCGTTCCAGCCGGTGATCTCGCCGGACGAGTTCGTGAACCAGTTGTTCGCGTTCTTGAAGAAGTGGCCGCCGGCCCCGATGCCGATGATCCGGCCGGTGATCTGGATGTTCCGCAGGACGAGCGGCACCTCGAACGCCATGATCGCGATCGAGGCGATCACGAGCGTCCACGACTCGAGCCAGCCCAGGAAGGGCCCGACGATGCGTGTCGTGAAGACGTAGTCGCCGCCCGAGCGGGGCATCACCGAGGTGAGCGACGCGAAGATCAGCGCCAGGATGACGCAGAAGATGCCCGTGATGATCGCCGCCCAGCCGTACTCGGAGAACGGCCCGAAGCGCCATACGGGGACGAACGCGAGCGAATAGAACGCCGGATAGAGCGTCAGCCCGACGCCGACGAACGCGGCGATGTTGAAGAACAGCGCGTTCGTGACGCTGACGTCACGGACAAGACCCGACGACTGCCGGACGAAGAGCCGTTTTCCGGTCCCGGACTCGGCCATTTCCGCCATGTCTCACCTTTCCCCTCATGCGCGCGGGCACCCGTGACCCACGCTGATACCGCGCAGGTATACCACGCCCCGCGGACGGGCCTCAAGAGAGGTGTTTCACGCCCAATTCTCGGGGGCGTCCCAGTCCATTCCGCCCGTGTCCCAGCCCACCAGGCACGCGGCCGAGATGGCGCTCGCGATCCGCTCGAGGAAGACGCGATCGGCCTCCCCGAACGCGGCGGGCGCGTCCGAGTCGACGTCGATCTCGGCGACGACCGAGCCCTCGTAGAGGACGGGGACGACGATCTCGGAGCGGGTGGACGGGAAGCAGGCGAGGTAGCGGGGATCGGCGTTCACGTCGTCGACGATCTCGGTGACGCCGCTCGCGGCCGCGGCACCGCAGACCCCCTGGCCGATGGGGATGCGGACGTGATCGGTCGCGCTCGGCCCCTTCCAGGGGCCGAGGACGAGCTCCTCGGCCTCGACGAAGTAGATCCCGACCCAGGAGTACGTGTCGAGGCGGTCGTGGATCGCCTCTACGGCGCCGCGCACGATGGCGTCGGAGTCCTCCTCGGTCGCGGCCAGCTGCTCGATGTCGGCGGCGACGGCGTCGTAGTCTGCGGCGGACGGGCTCACGCCTCGACCTCCTGCTCCTCGAAGCGGGCCACCTCGCGGCGGAAGACGTCCGGCACCGCGACCGGGCGGCGGGCACCCGTGTCGATGAACACCGCCACCTGGTTCGCGCTCACGAGATGCTCGCCGGTGTCGGCCCGGTAGGCGTCGAACGCCCACGTGACGCTCGTGCGCCCGAGCTCCTTGACCCGCACGAACACCTCGACCTCGTCGTCGAAGCGGGCGGGGGCGTGGTACTCGACGTGCTGGGCGCGCATGACGAACTCGGGCGCGCCGGGCACGTGGGTCAGCTGGCCGATCCGGCGCAGGTACTCGACCCGGGCACGGTCGAAGTAGGGCATGTAGCGACCGTAGTAGACGACGCCCTGGGCGTCCGTCTCGTCGAATCCGACCCGGATGCAGTGGGAGAAGCGGTACTGCTGACGGTCGGCCATGCCGTCAACCCCTGATGAGCTCGAGCACCTCGTCGCGGCGCTCCTCCATCGTGGCCGCGTCGAGCGCCTCGAGGTTCAGGCGCAGGAGCGGCTCCGTGTTCGACGGGCGCACGTTGAAGTGCCAGTCGGCGAACTCGAACGAGATGCCGTCCATGTGCGACACGCGCTCCGCCTCCGGGCCGTAGCGCTCCTTCAGCTGCTGCAGCTTGACCGGCACGTCCGAGACGGTCGAGTTGATCTCGCCGGAGATGAAGTAGTGCTCGCGGAACGGGCGCAGGAGCTCCGAGAGCGGCTTGCCCGACCGCGACACGATCTCGAGCATGACGAGCGCGGGGACGACGCCCGTGTCGCAGTAGTAGAAGTCCTTGAAGTAGTAGTGGCCCGAGACCTCGCCGGCGAAGACCGCATCCTCCTTGCGGATCCGGGCCTTGATGAAGGCGTGGCCGACCCGGTTCTCGAGGGCCGTGCCGCCGCCCTCGCGGACGACGTCGCGGACGGCCCACGACGCGCGCAGGTCGTACACGATCGTCGCGCCGGGGTGGCGCTCGAGCATCGTCTGCGCGATCAGCGCGGTGATCAGGTCGCCGGGCACGAACTCGCCGGTGTCGTCGATGAAGAAGCAGCGGTCGCCGTCGCCGTCCCAGGCGATGCCGAGATCGGCGCCCTCCGCCCGCACGCGCTCGATGATGAACCGGCGGTTCTCCTCGAGGAGCGGGTTCGGCTCGTGGGTGGGGAAGTTGCCGTCGGGCTCGAAGTTGTGGGCCGAGACCTGGACGGGCAGCCGGTCGAGCACGGGCGCGATCATCGGCCCGGCCATGCCGTTGCAGCCGTCGAGCACGAGGTTCAGCGGCCGTACGGCGGAGGCGTCGACGAAGCTTGCGACCCGGTCGTGGAAGCCGCCGTAGACGTCGCGCCGGCTCACGTCGCCGGCGTCGCCGGACGGCTGCGCGAGGTCGCCGAGCGCCGCATCCTTGATCTTGTCGAGGCCGGTGTCCGAGCCGACCGGGAGGGCGCCGCGGCGGACGATCTTCATCCCGTTGTAGGCGGCCGGGTTGTGCGACGCCGTCACCTGGAGGCCGCCTTCGTAGCCGTACTCGCCGACGGCGAAGTAGAGCATCTCCGTGCCGATCTGGCCCAGGTCGACGACGTTCGCGCCGGCGTCGCTGGCGCCGCGCACGGCTGCCGCGGCCAGGTCGGGCGAGGAGAGGCGCATGTCGCGGCCGATCGCCATCACGCGCGGCTCGAACGCGCTCACGTAGCCGCGCGCGAGGGCATAGGCGCCGTCGGCGTCAAGCTCGTCCGGCACGATGCCGCGCACGTCGTAGGCCTTGAAGGCGGCGGGCGAGAGCATCGGGCGGGCAGTCTACCGGCCCCCATCCGCGATACTGGGCAGATGGACGTCAGCCTGCGGCCGCTCGAGACCCGGGACGCGCCGCTCCTGGCCCGGCTGTACGCCGCCCAGCAGGCGTTCCTGGCGCCGTTCGACCCGCCCCGGCCGGACTCGTTCTACTCGCTCGAGGGCCAGCGGCTCGAGCTGGAGCTGCTCGAGCGGGAGCGGGCCAACGACCGTCTCTATCGCTTCCTGATCGAGGCCGACGGCGAGCCGGCAGGCGCGATCTCGGTGTCGCGCATCACCCGCGGCCCGTTCCAGAACGGCGGCCTCGGCTACTGGGTGGCGGAGGAGCTGAACGGCCGCGGCGTCGCCACCGCCGCGATCGGCCGCGCGTGCGAGTGGGGCTTCGGAACGGCGGGCCTTCACCGCCTGGAGGCGGCCACGCTGGTCGACAACATCGGCTCCCAGACCGCCCTGCGCCGCAACGGCTTCCTGGAGATCGGCCGCTCCCCGAACTACCTCTACATCAACGGCGCCTGGCGCGACCACCTGCTGTTCGCCCGCACGATCGAGGACACCCGCCAATAGGGGTCGGACCCCGTCTGGCGGGTCCGCAAGCGGGGTCAGACCCCGAACGGATCGCGTGACACCGCTGTGACGGGTTCTACGTGGGGCCGGGCCCCGGTTCCGCGTTGCCGTGCAGCGGGTGGTCGATCGGGCCGCCGGCGCGGAAGAGCTCGATCGAGCCGCAGTAGGCGCACTGGTACATGTGCACGTCGACGTTCGAGGTTCCCCACACGTCGCCGAGCAGGGCGACGTGCGACCGCGATCCTTCGAGCAGCTGCTCGAGGCCCATGTAGGTGCGGGCGACGTCGCAGTGCGGGCAGCGCGAGGCCAGCGACGCCAGCCGGGCCTGGCGGCGGCGTGCCTGCTCGATCCCGATCACCGCCTGCTGGGCCTGGAAGAGCTCGAGCTCCTGCACGAGCCGGTCGGCGTCTGCCACGCTCATCACCTGCTCGCCCGGGCCGTGGCCGCCCCAGCGGCGCACCCGGGCGTGGGTCGCCTCGGCCCGGGGCACGCGCTTGTCGCGGCCCAGGCGACCCGCGTCGGGCAGGATCCAGGTGATCTCGACCGAGCTGGCGCCGTCGGGCGCAGCCCAGAAGATCAGCTGTGAGCCGTCGTCAGCCACCGGGTCACGCCGGCCAGGACGCCCGCAGCTTGTCGGCCGTGCGGGTGATGTGCTCCGGCATCACCTTGACGTCTGCGAGCACCGGCATGAAGTTCGTGTCGCCGTTCCAGCGCGGGACGACATGCAGGTGGATGTGGCCCTCGACGCCCGCGCCGGCCACCCGGCCGATGTTGATCCCGGCGTTGAACCCGTGCGGCGACATCGCGTCGCTCAGCGCCCGCACCGCCTCGTCCATCAGCCGCCACATCTCGGCCCGCTCCGCCTCGTCCAGCTCGCCCGGCCCGGCCAGGTGGCGGTACGGCGCCACCATCAGGTGCCCGTTCGAGTACGGGTAGAGGTTCATGATGGCGTAGGCGCGCTCGCCCCGCCGGACGACCAGGTCGTGCCCCTCGTCGGCCGCCGCCGCGCAGAAGATGCACTCGTCCGTGTCTGCGCCGCCCTGGACGTACTCGAGCCGCCAGGGCGCCCATAACGGGTCGGTCATATCCAGCGCTTCCAGCGGAAGTAGCCGAGCATCACCGTCGCGATGGAGAGCATGATCGTCACCGTCGCGATGAACCCGTGGTAGTCCCGGCTGAACGGGATGTGGCCGAAGTTCATGCCGAAGATCCCGGTGATCAGGGTCAGCGGCAGGAGCACCACTGAGAAGATCGTCAGCACCCGCAGGATGTCGTTCTGCTTGTGGGCGATGACCGACTCGTTGGTCGTCTCGAGCGCCTCGACGACCTCCTTGTAGTTGTCGAGCTGGTCCCAGATGCGCTCGGCCTTGTCGACGACATCGTCGAAGTAGACCTCGAGGTCTTCCGGCAGGTAGCGCGTCCGCGCCCGCTCCAGCAGGCGCAGGGTGGAGCGCTCGGGCTTGATCACCTTGCGGTACGCGACGATCTCCTGCTTCACGTCGGAGATGTCGCGGACGACCTCCTCGGAGCGGCGCTCGGTGAAGATCGCCTCGGTCAGCCGGTCGAGCTTGAAGCCGATCTTGTCGAGGATCGGGAAGCAGTAGTCGAAGAGCTCCGAGAGGATCTCGTAGAGGACGTAGCCCGAGCCCTTCGAGAAGTACTGCTCCCGCCGCTCGCTGTTGGCCTCGAGCTGCGAGAACAGCCGCCCGACCGGCTTCAGGGCGACGTTCGGGAGCGTGACGACGTAGCCGTTGCCGACGAACACGTTCAGCTCGGCGGCGTCGAGCCGGCCGCGCACCTTGTTGAAGTGGGGGACGTGGAGCACGATGAAGAGGTACTCCTCGTACTCGTCGATCTTGGGCCGCTGCCGGGTCGAAAGGACGTCCTCGAGGTCGAGCTCGTGGAAGTCGAAGTGCTGGGCGAGCCACGCCGTCTCGACGGCGGTCGGCGCCTCGATGTTCAGCCAGCGCAGGCCGGCGGCAGAGATCTCAGCGACCTGCGGCTCGGAACGCTCCGCCGGGTGCTGAGGGGTGCGGTCTCGCCGCCGTACTGTCCTCGGGATCCGGGGCAGGTTCGGCATCGCAGCTCACATTCGCGGGCAGGGCATCCACGTCGGCCATTCTACTTGCCGAATCGGCCATCCGCAGCCCCCGGGCGGCCTCGCAGCAGGTAGGCGGCGAGCAGCGCCCCCGAGATCGGGGCGACGGCCAGCTTGACCGGGATGGGCGCCGACGACGGCGTCACGAAGCCCTCGATCGTCCCGGCGACGACGAGCAGCGGGATCGTTCCCAGGACGACGGCCACCGACCGGCGGCCGTGCTCCCGCAGCACCTGGGCGCGCGGGCGTGGGCGGGCGCGCACGAGCGCGTCGGCCAGCGACAGGCCCGCGGCGGCGGCGATCGTGAAGGCGGTCAGCTCGATCACGCCGTGGGGCACGATCAGCGACCAGTAGAGCCCGTTCGCGCCGTGCTGGTTCTCGACGCCGGAGAGCACGCCGAGCAGCATCGAGTTCACGTAGAGGCTGTAGATCGTGCCGATCCCGAACAGGATGCCGCCGGCGTAGTCGAAGAAGCTGACGACGATGTTGTGCGACCAGATGGCGACCGACGTCGGCACCATCACGCCTGCGGGGATGGCGTGGTGGGCGCGGTGACCCGCGTCGCGCAGATCGGGCGGCAGGAAGCTGCCCGCCGTGGCCGGGTCGGCGATCGCCCACACGAAGCCGCCGACGGCGATCACGATCTGGAAGATCGCGGCGGCGAGGATGAGCCGGCGCATCTCCCAGACCGCCCGCGGGTACCCGATCCAGAGGAACCGGCCGATCGCCCGAAGCGGCGCCCGGGCCGGGCGGTAGAGCACGGCGTGGGCCTGGGCGACGAGGTCGTTCAGGCGCGGCAGCACCGGCGAGCCCGGCTGCTCGGCCCGCAGCCGCGCCAGGTCTGCCGCTGCCTGCTGGTAGCGGCGCGCGAGCAGGCTCACCTCGTCGGCCGAGAGCTCGCGCTGGTTTCGGCCGGCGCGCGCGACCAGGCCCGCCAGCTCGTCCCACTGCGGGGCACGCGCGGCGCTCCAGGTCTGCTCGGGATCCGCCGATATCATCGAGCGAGAGTTCGAGACCATCGTCACTCGAGGGTATCGGACGCCAAGGGCAATGCTGGACCACCGGATCGAGATCCCCACCCCCGAGCGCGTGGCCGTCGCGTACGAGCTGGCGGGCGTGGGCAGCCGCATGCTGGCCCAGGTGATCGACGCGCTGATCATCACGGGGATCCTGTTCGGCCTCTTCACCGCTGCGGGCGCGATCTCGGGGCCGCTCGTGCTCGCGGTCGCGATTGGTGGCGCCACGCTGACGCCGGTCTGCTACTTCCTGCTGATCGAGTGGCTGCGGCGCGGATCGACGCCGGGAAAGCGGGCGCTGCGCCTGCGGGTCATCTGTGCGACCGGCGAGCCCGTCGGCCTACACGAGTCGGCGGTGCGCAACTTCGTGCGGATCATCGACTTCCTGCCGGTCGCCTACGTGCTCGGAGGCGTCGTGGCAATGGTGTCGCGAGACGGCCGGCGCCTGGGCGACATGGCCGCCGGCACGATCGTCGTGCGCCTCGCCGAGGGCGTCCCGGCGGCGGGCTTCTCGAGCACGTTTGCCGCCGCGGTCGCCGAGGCCGAGCGCGACCCGATCCCGGCCGAGCTGATGGCCGTGGCCGTCGCCTACCGCCGCCGTGCCGCCCAGATCGACGCCGAGCCGCGCGCCGCGCTGGCCGGGCGGATCTGCGCGCGGATCGAGCCGTTCTGGCCCCGCCCCGAGGGGATGGGCGAGGAGGAGTACGTGATCCGCGCCGCCACCCAGACCCTGCCCGGGCAGGCGAAGGGATGAACGCCGCGCCACGCCCGCTGGACGTCGGCCGGGGCCTCGACCTCGCCCTCCTGATCTATCGCCGCCACTTCGTCGCCCTGGTCCTGGCGATGGCGATCGCCGTCGTCCCGCTCGGCCTGCTCGCCCTGACGCCGCGGCCCTGGGGGCTGATCGGCGTGATCCTGCAGACAATCGTCCTCGCCGGGATAACCCCGGGCGTCGCAACCCTGATCGTCGCCGACGTACGCGCGGGGGTCGAGCCAACGGTGAGCACGGTCTGGCGGCGGCTCGCGCCGATGCTCGCCGGGCTCGTCCTGACCGTCGGCATCGCGTACGTGGTCGCGCTGCTCTCGATCTTCCTGCTCGTCGTGCCGTTCCTGCTGCTGGTCGTGTGGTGGCAGCTGGTCGGCGAGGTCGTCGTGGTCGAGCGGCTCACGTTCATGGACGCGATGGGACGCAGCCGCGGCCTCGTGCAGGGCTCGTACTGGCGCGTCTTCGGCTACCTGATCCTGAGCTCGCTCATCACCGGCGCCGCCACCGGCATCCTGGCCGCCGCCCCGACCGCGGCCGCCGCCCAGTTCGGCGTCCACGTCGCGACGACCACCGCGATCGGCGATGCGCTCACGATCGCGGCCCGCGTCCTGGTGGCCCCGGTGGGCGCGCTGCTGATGGCCCTGCTCTACTTCGACCTGCGCATGCGCCACGACGGATCCGACATCGCCGCGATGCTCGACGCGCTCCCCGCCGCCCCCGTCGCCGGGGCGCCTCGCTGACGGCGGCGGCCGAGGTCGCGCGGGTCGGGGCGGCCGCCGACCGCGTCGGGCCGGACCTCGACCATGCCCGCGCGGCCGCCCGGGCGACGTTCTACCGCCCCTCGCAGGGCGGTCAGAGCCTGCTCGGCCGCTTCCTGAGCTGGATCTTCGATCACCTCGGCAGCGGCCTCGACGTGCACGGCTCGTCCGTCGCCGGCCTGATCCGGCTGGGGGCGCTGGCGCTTCTGATCGCCGGCGCCGTCGCGCTGGTGGTGCGGTTCTTCCCTCGGCGCAGACGGGGCGCGAAGGTCGCGACGACGTCCGAGCCGGCCGTCGCGGGCTACGCCGCCGCCCGGGAAGAGGCGCTGCGGCTGGCCGACGACGACCCTCGGGCCGCGCTGCGGCTGCTCTACTCGGCCGCGCTCGGCGAGCTCGGCCGCCGGCGCGGCTGGCGCCACCGGCCCGGCCGCACGAACTGGGGCTTCGTCCGCGCGCTCGGCCCCGCCTCGACCCAGGCCGGCGCTCTGGCCGACTGCACCCGGCTCTTCGAGGGCGCCGTCTACGGCGATGAGCCGGTCGCGGCCGACGACGTCCGCCGCGCCGACGCGCTGGCCGACGAGATGCTCGCGTGAGGCGCTCGCGCGACGTCTGGATCGGGGCGGCGCTGCTCGCGATCGCGGCCGCCGGCATCGGACTGCTCGTGCAGTCGCCGAACACCCCCGGGCCGCCCTACCGCCTCGCCGGCCGCGGGCCGCTGGGCCTCTCCGGCCTCGGCGCCGGCCTGCGCGACGCCGGTTTCGGGGTCGACGAGCGGGTCTCACCGACGATTCCCGACCACGGGCTGATCGTCTCGGTCGAGCCGCGCGCGTTCAGCCACGACGAGGCGACGGCATGGATCAGGTCGATCCGCGCCGGCGCCGTGCTGCTGCTGGCGAGCGACCACCGAAACCCGCTAACCGAAGCGCTCGGCCTGCGCTTCGGCGGGCCCGCCGACACCCACCCGACCGCCGCCGGGGCGCACGCGTTCCCCGGCCTCGCGGCCGACGGCCGCGTCGCGCCGACCACGTTCTCCCGGCTGCCCGGGGGGGCCGTCCCGCTGATCGGCGGCCGTGGCGCCGCCGCCGTCGCGGTCGTGCCGCTGGGGCGGGGAAGCGTCTTCGCGGTCTCCCAGCCGCGACTTCTGACGAACGCCGGCATCGCCCGCGACGGCCTCGCGATCGCGCTCCCGCTCGCCGAGGCGGCGGGAGGCGGCCCGGTCGGCATCGACGCCTTCCACCAGGGCGGCTCGCCGACGCTCGGGTCGCTGGCCTTCCTGCCGCAGTGGGTGCAGCTCCTCACCGTGGAGATCGCGCTGATCGCGATCCTGGCCGCCATCGCCGCCGCCCGGCGGCTCGGCCCCATCGCGCCGGCGCAGGGCGGCACGACCCGCACCACCGTCGAGCTCGTCCGGTCGCTGGCGAGCATGCACCGCTCGGCCGGGCGCCTCACGGCCGCGACCGTGCCGCTCGGCCAGGCCTACCGGGCACGGCTCGGCGGGCTGTCCGGGCCGGCCGAGGACGACCTCGCCCAGCTCGAGTCCGCGGCGTCCCCGGGGGTCGCCGTGCGAGCATGCGTCCGCATCGAGGAGATCACGAGGAGGGTGACCGGTGGCGATCGCTGACTTCTTCGGGCGCGGCAGGGACGCGCTGCACCGCGTCGTCGTCGGCAACGACGAGACGATCGACGGCCTGCTCGTGGCGCTCGTGCTCGAGGGCCACGTCCTGCTCGAGGGCCCGCCGGGCACGGCCAAGACGCTGCTCGCGCGCACCCTGGCCCGCATCGCCGGGCTCGACTTCGCCCGCATCCAGTTCACACCCGACCTGATGCCGGCCGACCTCACCGGCACGCTCGTCTACCGGCCGTTGGACGGCTCGTTCGAGCTGCGCCGCGGGCCGGTGTTCGCCTCGCTGATCCTCGCCGACGAGATCAACCGCACGCCGCCGAAGACGCAGGCGGCGCTGCTCGAGGCGATGGAGGAGGGGCGGGTGACGATCGAGGGCGAGACACTCGACCTGCCGCGCCCGTTCGTCGTCTGCGCGACCCAGAACCCGATCGAGTTCGAGGGCACCTACCAGCTGCCCGAGGCGCAGCTCGACCGCTTCCTGCTGAAGCTGCTGCTCGACTACCCCCATCCGGCCGCCGAGACCGAAATCCTGCGCCGCTACCAGGCGGGCTTCCGGCCGCGCGAGCTCGACCGCGCCCTCGGCGGCGTCGAGCCGATCGTGTCGGCCGCCGAGGCGCTCGCCATGCAGGAGGAGGCGGCCGCCGTGGTCGTCCACGACGACGTGCTCGGCTACGTCGCCGAGGTCTCGGCGTGGCTGCGGGCATCCCCCGACGTGATCGTCGGCCCGAGCCCGCGCGGCGCGATCGCGCTCGTGCTCGCCGCCAAGGTGATGGCCGCCGCCCGCGAGGCCGACTTCGTCACGCCGGACGACCTGCAGTCGCTGGCACCCGCGGTGCTGCGTCACCGGATCGTGCTCTCGGCCGACGCCGAGCTCGGCGGCCGGTCGCCCGACGCGGTCATCGCAACCGCGCTGGCCGCGGTGCCCGTGCCGCGGTGATCACGCACCGCGGCCTGGGGTTGTTCGCGCTCGCCGGGGCGGCGACCCTGCTCGCGGCGCTCGCGGGCCAGGCGGTGCTCGGCTTCGTCATCGCGAACGCGCTCGCAGCCGGGGTCGTGATCGCCGACTGGCTGGCCGCCGATCCCGGCCCGATCGCGCTCGAGCGCGACGCGCCGCCGCCGCTCTCGATCGGCCGCGAGAATCCGGTGCCGTTCGTCGTCCGAAACGCGGGGCCGGCGCGGCGGGTGACGGTCGCCGACGCCGCGCCCGAGGGCCTGCTCCTCGAGTCGGTCCGAATCGACCTCGACCTGGGTGCGGGGGCGGCGCGCGAGCTTGCGGTGCACGCGGTGCCCCGCCGGCGCGGCCCGGTGCGCTTCGCGGCCGCCGACGTGCGCGTCTTCGGGCCGCTCGGCGTCGCGTTCCGGGAGCGCAGCCACCCGGCAACCGCCGTGGAGGCGGTCGCATGGCCCGACGTGCTCCAGCTGCGCGATGCGACGCTGCTCCCGCCCGGAAAGCGGCCGCACGGCGAGCGGCTGATCCGCGGCGAGGCGGCGGCGCGCGAGTTCGAGAGCCTGCGCGAGTACGTCCGCGGCGACGAGTACCGCCGCATCGCCTGGAAGGCGACCGCCCGCCGCGGCCGCCCGGTCGTGGCCCTGCACCAGCCGGAGCGGGGGCAGACGCTGATCCTCGCCCTCGAGGCGGGCCGGCTCATGCACGGCGCGGGCGGTGCGGGGCTGGGGAAGATCGACCGGGCCGTGAACGCCTCGGTGATGCTCGCCGCCGTCGCCCGCGAGTTCGGCGACGCCGTGGGTCTGGTCGCCTTCTCACACCGGCCGCTGGCGACGCTGGCGCCGTCGGCGCGGCCCGGGCAGCTGCGCCGGGTGGTCGACGCGGTGGCGCCGATCGAGCCCGACCTGGTCGAGCCGGACTGGCGCACCTGCCTCACCGCCCTCATGCGCATGTCGCGCCGCCGGGCCGTGGTCGTCGTCTTCTCCGACGCGCTCTACGCGCAGTCCGACGACCGCCTGGCCGGGCTGCTCGGCACCCTCGCGCGCCGCCACACCGTCGTGTTCGCGTCGATTCGCGACGCCGAGCTGACCGAGCTCGCCGCCCAGCCCGTCGTCGACGCCGAGACGCTCTACGAGCGCGGCGTGGCGGCGCAGGTGATCGACGACCGCGGAGCGGCCCTGACCGGGATCCGCCGCCGCGGCGCCCACACGGTCGACTCGAGCCCGGAACGGCTCACCGAGGCGGTCACGGAGCGGTTCCGGGCGCTGCGGGCCGCCGGCGCGCCGTGACAGACCTTTTACACGACGGACGCAGATCCGCCCGGGCCAGGTAGGCACCATGCAGATATGGCACGGATGGGGCGCATCGGATCGCGCGTCGCGCTGGTCTTCGTCGTGCTGGTGGCCGCGGGATGGCGCGCCTCCGGGGTCGTCGACCAGCCGGCGCCGCTCGAGCTGCGCGTCGACGGCACGCTGCGGCAGGCAGTGGCCGGCTCGACGCTCGCCGACGCGATCCGCGACCTCGGCCTGAAGCCGCGGCCCGGCGACCTGGTCGACGTCGCCGGGGTAACGATCGCGGCCGGCCGGTACCCCGGCCACGTGCTCGTGAACGGCGCGCGCTTGCCCGGCGGGCAGCCGCTGCGCTCGGGGGAGAGCCTGCGGCTCGTGCCCGGCCCGGACCACACCGAGCCTGTGACGACGCAGCGCGTCCCCGTGCCCGGAGGCGAGCCGGCCGATCCCGAGTACACCCTCGGACGGGTGCCCGGCGAGGAGGTCACCGTGCGCGGGAACATCTCCGGCAAGGTGGCGTCGACGGCGTTCCGTCCGACCGGCCCGCCGCAGGTGCCGCAGGCGGTCGCGCTCACCTTCGACGACGGGCCGTGGGGAACGCAGACCATGCGGATCCTGGCGATCCTGCGCCGGTTCCACGCGCGGGCGACGTTCTTCACCGTCGGCGACCTGGCCGCGCACTATCCCGGCATCGTCAGGGCCGAGGACCGCCAGCGCGGCGTGATCGTCGAGGACCACTCGTGGAGCCACCCGCTGACGCCGCCGTTCGGCGAGCAGCGCCCCGGGGTGGTGCGGGCGCAGATCGAAAAGGCCCGCCAGACGCTCATCTCCGAGGGCGTGCAGCCGACCCTGTTCCGGCCGCCGGGCGGGGGCTGGTCGGATCAGGTGGTCGCGATCGCGTCGAGCCTCGACTGCCGCGTCGTCCTGTGGTCGGTCGACCCACGCGACTGGGCGCCGGGGCGCACCGCCAAGGGCATCGTCCACTCCGTGCTCTCGCACGTCGAGCCGGGCTCGATCGTGATCATGCACGACGGCGGCGGCGACCGCACGGCCACGATCCAGGCCCTCCCGCGGATCATCCGCGGCATCCGCCACATGGGCCTGCGTCTGGTGACCGTGGAGGAATAGGCAACCGGCCGCGTGGGGGTACGATTCGGCGTGCACCCCACCGGGCGACTGGGAGGCACATGGCCGAGAATCGCGACTACTGGCTCGGGCACTGCGAGGGATTCGACATCCGCGCAGGCGATCGGCATGTGGGGGTGGTGGAGTACGTCCGCTACGGCTCGGCCCACGACCACCCGGACGCGCTGTTCGCGGTGACCGGGAAGTTCCGCACCCGCGTGCTCGAGGTGCCCGTGTCGGACGTCGAGGCGCTCGACCCCGAGGACGAGACGCTCTGGATCAGCGAGACGCTGGCCGCGAGCGACGCCTTCGCCCCGGTCGGCATCGAGGCCTACCTGGCCGGCGTCGGCCGCTGGTGGTCGGGCCTGCGCCGCGGCGCCCGCCGCACCCACGCCTAGCCGCACCAACGGGGAGACGCACCAAACGGGGTCAGACCCCTTCTGGTGCGGCGAGCTTCGGACTGACCCATCGAGCCTCGCCAGGGCGACATCGGGGCGCGCGAAGGCGAT
>DASUHM010000085.1 GCA_036273515.1 Gaiellales bacterium | reverse complement strand
CCCTGCAACGCGCGATCGCGCCGATCGCGGCCGGCGGCGGCACGCGCGGGTCGTTCTCCGAGCTCAACCGCTGCCGCGACGACCTGCGAGGCGCCGGCTCGCTCACGTGGTCGCTCGACCCTCAGGTGCACGCCACCGACGACCGCTCGATCATGGAGAACGTGGCGGCCGTGCGCGACCAGCTGGCAACCGCCGCCGCGATCGTGCCGGGCGCGGAGCGTCACCTGGTGCTCGACCTCGCGCACGGGCGCGACGATCCGCGCCGGGGCAGCTCGTTCGAGGCCGCCTGGCTGGTCGGCGTCGTCGCCCACGCGACGGGCGGCGCGGCATCGATCCTGGTTCCGCAGCCGCAAGGCGACGCCGCAGACGTCGTCGCGCGGATGCGGGGATGGCAGGGGGCGCCCGCCCTCGTCGTCGACGACCCGCGCCGGCGGGTGGCCGGGGTCGGCGTGCGCCGCCGCGGCGGTGTCGAGCTCCTGCTCGCCAACCTCACGCCGCGGCGTGTCGCCTGTGCGGCCACCGGCCGCAGGCTCGTGCTTGCGCCCTACGAGGTGCGCGCCGTGACCGCGTCGGCGTAGTGATCCGACATCGCGTCGACGTGGGCGCGCATGAGCGCTGACGCCCGCTCGGGGTCGCCGTCGCGGACGGCGTCGAGGATGGCGCGGTGCTGCTCGAGCTCCCAGCGCGCGTATGCCGGCGTCGTCTCGTAGAGCGCCGGCCCGCGCTCGAACATGAGCCGGAAGTAGGGCCGAAGGACGCTCGCGAGCACGGCGTTGTCCGCCGCCTCGGCGAGCAGCAGATGGAACCGCGATGCCTGCACGACCGGCGGCCGGCCGGCGTCGAGGTCGGCCTTGTGATCGGCCAGCAGCGCCTCGAGCGCCTCCAGCTGCTCGGGCGTTCGCCGCAGCGCGGCCAGGCGGGCGACCTCGATCTCGATCACGGCCCGCGCCTCGTGCAGCTGGCGCGCCTCGACGGTGCCGAGCTCGAAGACGGTGGGGAGCGCGGTCGTGCGCTCGGCGACGAAGACGCCCTGGCCGTGCCGGATCTCGACGACGCCGATCAGCGCGAGGCCGTTCAGCGCCTCGCGCACCGTCGAGCGGCCGACCCCCAGGCTCTCGGTCAGCTGCCGCTCGGTGGGGAGCCGCGTCCCGGCCGGCTGGTCGCGAACGGCGGTCAGGATGCGCGCGGCGACGGTCTCGGCGAGCTTGCGGCGAGGTACCTGATCGAACGTGATCGGCTCGGCGCCGCTCATGGACTGATCTTAACCCTCGTCCCCGCGCGGCCCGGCAGGCGGCTCCTCCATGAGCTCGAGTCCATAGCCGTCGGGATCGTAGGCGTAGATCGCGCGCCAGCCCGCGTAGGAGCCGTGCTCGAGCACGACGGGCCGCTTCCCGGTGACGCGCGCGCCGGCGCGCCGCAGCTCCTCGACCAGGTCGTCCAGCCCGGCGACCCGCAGCGCCAGGTGGCTGCGGCCCGGGTCGGCCTCGCCGCCCGCGGGCACCGGCGCGCCGGGCGGGCGGTGGTACTGCTGCAGCTCGAGGATGCCCCCGCCGGGCAGCACCAGCTCGGCCCATTCGATCCGGGTGGACGGGATGCCGACGAGCCGGTCGAGGTGCTCCCACTCGACGACGCCGCGGCCCCGCAGCGCGCAGCCGAGCAGGCCCGACCAGAACGCCAGCGAGCGCTCCATGTCCGCGACCGTCAGGCCGAGGTGGTCGACGGCGGCCGCAGTCACCCCGGCAGGAGCCGCCGGCAGGCTGCGAGCACGCCAGCGGCCGTGAGGCCGTGCTGCTCGGCCACGTAGGGCCGCGTCCCGAACACGCCGAACTCGTCCTGCATGCCGACCGCCGCCACGCGCGCGGCGACGCCGCGCTCGACGAGCGACTCCGCCACGGCGGAGTGCAGGGCGCCGATCACCGAGTGGTTCTCGGCGGTCACGAGCCGCCCGGTGGCCGCGCCGAGCTCGGCCACTGCGTCGCCGTCGAACGGCTTCAGCGTCGACACCTGGAGCACGGCGGCGGACACTCCGTCGGCTGCGAGCTGCTCCGCGGCCGCGACCGCGGGGGCGACCATGATGCTCGACGCGACGATGCCGACGTCCGCCCCCTCGCGCAGCAGCCGCGCCTTCCCCAGGACGAACGGGTGGCGGGCGGGATCGAGCACCGGCGGCTCGTGGCGGCCAAGCAGCTGCCGCAGGTAGACCGGCCCGTCGTGCTCGATGGCGGCGACCGTCGCCTGCTCCATGTCGAACGGGTCGCACGGGTCGATCACGGTCATGCCGGGAATGACACGCATGTGGGCGAGGTCGTCGATCCCCTGGTGCGTCGGGCCGAAGGTGGAGCAGATCCCGGGCAGGCCGGCCACGATCTTCACGTTCTCGTTGGTGAGCGCGCACTGGATCGCGATGAAGTCGAGCGCCCGCCGCGTCGCGAAGACGGCGAAGGTGGTCGCGACCGGCGTGTAGCCGGACATCGCCAGGCCGGCCGCCACGCCGATCAGGTTCTGCTCCGCGATGCCGACGTCGACGAACCGGTCGGGATACCGCTCGACGAAGGGCAGGAGGTCGGTGTACTTGGCGCTGTCCGCCGTGACGGCGACGACGTCGCTGCGCCGCTCCGCGGCCGCCAGGAGGCCGGCAGCGAACGGCCCGGGCGTCGTCGTCCGCCCCATCTGCTCGGCCGTCGAGGGCCGGCGTTCGGTCGCGCTCATCGTCCCTCCTCCAGCTGCTCGGACACCGTCTGCCACTCGTCGTCGCCGACGCGCACGAAGTGGGCGCGGGCGCGCTGCATGAGGAGCGGCACGCCGTTCGCAAGCCGGGTGCGGCAGACGAGCGCCTTGGGCCGCGGATCGTCGCGCGCGGCGTCGAGCCCGGCCAGGATCGCCGCGATGTCGTTCCCGTCGGCGTCCTGGCACCACCACCCGAACGCCTGCAGCTTCTCGACGAGCGGCTCGTGCTCGATCACGAGCGGCCCGTCCGCCTGGGTGCGGTTGACGTCGAGCACCATGAGCAGCGACGAGAGCTTGCGATGGCCGGCGAACATGACCGCCTCCCACTGCGAGCCCTCCTGCAGCTCGCCGTCGGACACGAACGTGATCACCCGGCCGCCGCGGCCGGCAAGCTCGTTGCCGATCGCCATCCCGGCCGCCACGGGGAGGCCGTGGGCAAGCGACCCGCCGGTCAGCTCGACGCCGGCGACCGCGCCGCGATGGGTGGACATGATGACGTCGCTGCCGTCGGCGCCGTAGGAGTCGAGCAGGCCTGCGTCGAGCATCCCCGCCTCCGCCATGGTCGCCCACAGGGCGATCGAGTAGTGGCCCGGCGAGAGGATGAACCGATCGTCGTCGGTGCCCGTTCCGAGGCGCATCTCGCTGCAGAAGAGCACCGCCAGGATCTCGGCCGCGTCCAGCCCCTGGCCGACGTAGCCCTCCCCCTTCCCCGTGGCCATGCGAACGACGTTTCGCCTGATGTTGTGCGCCCGGCCTTCGAGGTCGGCGACTGCGCGCCCCCGCTCACCGGCAACGAGTTGCGACATGTGCCCTCCGTTCAGGTCATCAGATGACCTGCGATCCTAGTCGATCGCCCTCCGCACGTCGAGGGGAACCGGACACGCCTCGCGTCTCGGGGCCCCGGCGTGACGGCGGCTAGGAGAGCGCGCGTTCGACGAGCCGCTGGAAGTGCTGGATCAGGTGCTCGCTCGAGAGCATCAGCCGCCCCTCGGTGAGGCCGCCCGAGGCGGCGGCGCGCTGGATCGACTCGACGAGCCCCTGATCCTCCACGAATACCTGGTTTCCGAACTCGCGCATCGAGGCGATCTCCTCCTCCGAGAGGTCGTCGCCGTAGAAGCTGTCGGAGATCGCGAGCGTCCGGTCGGGCGCGAGCGGGATGAAGTAGAACGCCGTCAGGTTGGGCGCGCCCGGCATCACGTTGATCGTGAAGGTCGGCCACAGCCAGTGGAAGTGCGCCTCCGCCACGGGGCCGATCGGGTCGTACGGCAATCCGCCGTTCTCCCGCTCGGCCGCCGCGCGCGTGCGTGAGACCTGGCTCGAGAACCACTCGCCTGAGGTCAGCGCGTAGGTCTCGGGGCTGACGTCGATCACCCGCGAGAAGCCGGGGTGGGCCGTCGGGCAGTGGTAGCACTCGAGGTAGTTCTCGACGACCGCCTTCCAGTTCGCCGCGATCTCGCTCTCGTCGTGCTCCCGGAAGCGCATGCGGGCGAAGTCGATGCCGGCGTCGGCGACGATCTGCGGCAGCGGCCCGAGGTAGCCGGCCAGCGGCGCCGCATCGGCGTTCCGGTTCACGAACACGAACGGGCCCCAGGTGTCGACGGCCACCGGCACGAGGCCGAAGTCCGCCCGGTCGAAGCCCGGCTCGAGCTCGCTGCGCGGCGCCGCGAGCAGGCAGCCGTCGAGCCCGTACGTCCACGCGTGGTACGGGCACTGCAGCGACATCCGCTTCCCCCGCCCCTCGGCCACGACGGTGGCGCGGTGGCGGCAGATGTTGACGAACCCGTTCAGGTTGCCGTCCTCGTCGCGCGCGACCACGATCGGCACGAGCCCCGCCTGGGTCGTCAGGAACTGGCCGGGCTCGGCCACCCAGTCGAGCACGCCGGCATAGACCCAGCTGTCGGCGAAGACGCGCCGCTGCTCCAGCCGGAAGATCTCCGGGTCGCAGAACCAGTCGAACGGGAGCGTGATGCCCTGGTCGAGCCGGGAGCCGAGATCCATCGCCATCGCCCGATGCTACCGCGCCGGGGCCGGCTGGGAATACTGCGGGACATGGCCGAATCCCCCGTCAACCTGTACCAGGCCGAGTGGTGCCCTTTCTCCTCCGCCGTCCGCGAGGTGCTGACCGAGCTCGGCATCGACGTGGTCCTGCGCCAGGTCGAGCCCTCGCCGGAGCAGCGCGACCGGCTGCGCGAGGTGGCCGGCACCGACGAGATCCCTGTCCTGGTCACGGAGGACGGCCGGGTCTTCCGCGGCACCGGGGAGATCTTCGCGCACCTCGCGACCCGGGCGCCGGGGTGCTTCGCCGCCGACCACCGCCGCCGCTACGCCGAGCACCGGGAGGCCCGCCAGGCCGAGGCGACCGGGCGGCTGCTGGAGCACTTCGACCGCACCGCCGGGAGGTAACGCCGCCCACAGGCGCCTGCTCGGCCCATCGGGGATCGTGAGGCGCATGGTCCGCCTCGTGGTCGCCGGCTGCACGCTCGTGGTGGCGCTGTCCGGGTGCGGCCGGTCGGCGGTGACGGTCTCGGCCCGCCAGCCGGGGTACACGCTCGTGCAGATGAACCTGTGCCTGTCGGGCCTGGCCGATTGCTACCGCGACAGGGTGGACTATCCGGCCGCGGTCGACGAGGCGGCCTCGCTGATCCGCCGGATGCATCCCGACGCGGTCACCGTCAGCGAGGGGTGCAGCGGCGACATCGCCCGGATCGCCCGCCGCACCGGCTACCACGCGCGCTTCTCGACCGTGATCTACGGCGGTACGCCCTTCGACTGCATCGAGCCGGGCGGCCGCGGCGTCTTCGGCGACGCGGTGCTCACGAGGACGGGCATCGTCCAGGCCCGGAACTCCGCGTTCGCGGCCCAGACCGACAAGGAACGGCGGCGGTGGCTGTGCGTGAAGACCGGTGCCGACATCGAGATATGCACCGCCCACCTGAGCACGCAATCGCCCGAGGAGATCGCCGGGAACGACGGGCAGTGCGCCGAGCTCGCAACGATCCTGGCGCACCGCCCGCCTGCCCGCGCGGTCATCTTCGGCGGCGACGTCAACCGCACCGGCTCGTGCGCGCCGGTCGGCTTCTGGACGCGGGCCGATTCCTCGGCCGGCCAGTCGCCCGGCCTCCAGCAGGTCTACGGAAGCCGGGCGCTGCACCGGCCCGAGGCGGCCGTGCTGCCGTTCGCGCACAGCGACCACGACGTCCTCGTGGTGCGCGCGCGGCTCGGCTAGATCAGCGACCGGCGCGGCCGGACCCGCAGCTCCCAGCCGGCAACCACGGCGCATGCGACGGCTCCGGCGATCTCGACGACCGCGGCCCGCTCCTGCCACGCGCCGCTCAGGGTCTCCCGGTAGCCGAAGAGGCCCCAGCCAGCCGGCCCGACCGCAGCTTCGTCACGAACTTCGCGGTCGCGCTCAGCTCGTCGGCCTCGCGATGATGGGCATGGAGTTCGTGCTGGTCGCCCGCTTCGAGACGGTCGCGGCACCCTTCGGCGAGGAGGCGCTGCTGCAGTCCACCGCCAGATCGGCTACGTCGGGCTGGCGTTCGTGCTGATCCACGTCGCCATCTCGGCACACGGGATCAGCGCACCTTCCACACGCGATCAACGCCCCCGCACTCGTCTGGTTCGAGATGGCGGCGGTGCTCTCGCTGCTCGCGCTGATCGCGAGCTCGGTCTGGCGCAAGCGGCTGCGCCTCTCGTACGAATGGTGGCATCGCGCGCACACGGTGCTCGCGGTGGTCGTCGTCGTGACTAGAGCTCGACGTAGCCGCCCACCTCGACCACGCGCTCGGGCGGGATGTTGTACGAGCGGGCGACGGGCGTCGCGTTGCGGTGGAGCGCCGTGAAGAGATGCTTGCGCCAGCGCGCCATGCGGGCGCTCCCGTTGACGAGGACGGTGACGTGATCGACGTAGTAGGAGGCGTCGTCGAGGTCGATGTCGAGGCCTCGCGTGCGGGCCAGCGCGAGGGCGGCGGCGACGTCCGGCTCGTCCTGGTAGCCGTACCGCGCGGTGAGGGCGACGAAGCCGAGCCGGAGCGGCTCGATCACGATCCGGGCGTCGTCGTCGACGTGCGGCACGCCCACCATCTGCACCTTCAGGAGGACGACGTGCTGGTGGACGATGCCGTTGTGGTCGGTGTTTCGCAGGAGCGCCGTCGGCACCGTGTCGAGCGACGACGTCAGGAAGACGGCCGTGCCGGGAACGCGCGGCGGCTGCTCGTCGATCATCCGGTTGAGGTACCTGCGCATCGGCACCCGCCCCTCGCGCACCGCCCGCGCCAGCAGCCGGCGGCCGCGGTGCCACGTGGTGAGGATCGTGAAGAAGACGGTGCCGACGGCCAGCGGGAACCAGCCGCCGGACATGACCTTGGTGAGGTTGGCGAAGAAGAACACGAGCTCGACGGTCATGAAGAGCACCGCCCCGGGGATGACGAGCCGCAGCGGCTTGCGCCACAGCGTCCGGAAGACGACGAAGGCGAGGAAGGTGTTCGTGGCGAAGATGGCGCTGAGCGCGATGCCATAGGCGTTGGCGAGGCCCGTGGGCGAGCGGAAGGTGAGCACGAGCACGACCACGGCCACGAGCAGCATCCAGTTGACCATCGGGATGTAGATCTGGCCCTGGATCTTCCTCGAGGTGTGGCGGATGCTCATCCGCGGCAGGAAGCCGAGCTGGATCACCTGCTGCGTCACCGAGAACGCGCCCGAGATGACCGCCTGCGAGGCGATCACGGTCGCGATCGTCGCCAGCACGACCATCGCCTTCTGGCCGGTCTGGCCGCCCGGGACGAGCAGGAAGAACGGGTTCACGATGGTGCTCGGATGGGCCAGGATCAGGGCGCCCTGGCCCGCGTAGTTCAGGAGCACGGCCGGGAAGGCGAGAAAGAGCCAGGCGCGTGTGATGGCCTTGCGGCCGAAATGCCCCATGTCCGCGTAGATCGCCTCGGCGCCAGTCAGCGCCAGGAACACCGACGCGAGCGCGAAGAAGGCCATCACCGGGTCGTCGGCGATGAACTGGCCGGCGTAGGTCGGCGAGACGGCGCGCAGGATGCCCGGGTTCGCGGCCACCTCCTTCAGTCCGATCGCCCCGATGACCAGGAACCAGACGACCATCACGGGCCCGAAGAGCCCGCCGACGGCGCCCGTGCCGAACCGCTGAAGGACGAAAAGGATCGTCAGGATCACGAGCGAGAAGGGCACGATCTGGGCCGCCAGCGCCGGTGACGCGACCTTGAGCCCTGACACGGCCGAGACGACCGAGATCGCCGGCGTCAGCATGCCGTCTCCGTAGAACAGCGAGGCGCCGAGCACGCCGACGATCACGAGCCCCGTCTTGCGCCGCGACTTGACGACCCGCTCGATCAGCGCCACGAGCGCCATGATCCCGCCCTCGCCGTGGTTGTCGACCCGCAGGATCAGGAGCACGTACTTCAGGGTCACGATTAGCGTCAGCGCCCAGAAGATCAGCGAGAGGGCGCCGTACACCCGCACCGGCGACGGCGCCATCGGATGGTCGCCGGTGAAGATCAGCTGGACCGTGTAGAGCGGGCTCGTGCCGACGTCGCCGTAGACCACGCCGAGCGCGCCCAGCGAGAGGGCGAGCGTGCCCCACGGCGTCGCGCCATGCGCGCCGGGATGGGCGTCGTCGCGGTGCGCGGGCCCGTCAGGCCGCGTCTCCGCGGGCGCCGCCGTGCCCGGTACCGTCGCTCGGGGATCGGTGATCGCCATGGCTACTGCGGGATCACCTTCGGCCGCGACGCCGGCAGCGGCCCGCGCCGCCGGGACTTCCGCGACTGCACGACGACGATGTCGGTGGCGAGGCCGCGCGCGGCGCGGCGTACGCGCCACCGCGCCCGGCCGACCAGCACGAGGGCGGCGACCGGCCAGGCCGCTGCGAGCAGGTCGGCGACGCTGCGGCAGGCCGCGATCTCGACGCGCCCGGGCGCGCGTCCGGCCGCCACGACGGCATCGGCAGCCTCCCGCAGCCGCTCGAGCCGTTGCGCCATCCCCGGGGGCCACGCGCTAACCGGGAGCGTCGGCGGGAACACCGCCGGGATCAGCACCCGCACCACGTTGTTGCCCGCCGGATCGCGCGCGAGCGCCTGCGTCAGGGCTTCGCCGAGGACCGCCGGCTCGATCCGGGTGTCCGTGCAGACGACGAGCAGCTGGCCTCTCATGCCCGAACCGCCTCCGTGCGGACGACCATCACCCGCTGGGTCGCCTCGGCAACGATCCGGCGCACGACGTGGTTGTAGGCGGCCTGGCGCCGCGCCGTCCGCTCGGGGCTCGGGGTGCGCAGCAGGATTAGCTGCGACTCCCGCCGCGCCGCCTCGGCGAGGATCGTCTCGGCGGCGTCGCGGGTGCGCAGGTGGGTGGTATGCACGCGGATGCCGTGCCGCTCGCCGATCGCCCGGGCGCCGGCGGCGAGACGCTCGACGCACCCGTCCAGCCCCTGGATGTCCATGTCCATCTCCTCGCCGAGCGGGATCTCGGTGAAGGCGAGGACGACGAGCCACGCCCGCCGCTCGGCGGCGAGGTGCAGGGCCACCTCGATCACGTCGCTCGGGAGATCCCGGTCGGCCGTGTTGACGGGGACCAGCATCGTCTGGAACTCGACCTCGATCCCGGGCTTCGCCGGCGTCACGCCCTCGGCTCGGGTGCGCTCCGTGAGCGAGAGCCCGCGATGGCGGCGATAGGCGCAGTAGCCGGCCAGGCCGCCGACGACAGACGCCGTCGCGACGTCGCGGGCGCTCCCGTCGAGGACGACGAGCGTGACCCACCCGGCAGCAGTGGCGAGGCCCCCGGCGATCGGCACGGCGATCGGCGTCGCGAACGGCCGGTAGCGGCCCGGCTCGCTCCGCCGCAGGGCGATCACGGCCAGCTGGACGAGCGTGAGCGCCATCAGGGCCGCGTAGGCCCAGATGCCGGCGAGCAGGTCGAGGCCGCCGCCCGCGGCCTCCCCGATGACGAGCGCGAGCGCGGCCGCGCCGGACGCACCGAGCGCCAGATACGGCGTCTGGTGCTCGGGGTGGAGCGCGGCCGCGCCGCGGGGCAGTTGGTTGTGCTCTCCGAGCCAGCGGGCGAGACGCCCGCAGCGCCGAAGCGCCGCGCTCGCGAACGCGACGAGCATCACGGCCACGAGCAGGCCGATTAGATACTGCAGCCCCCTCGCGACGACCGAGAGCGGGACCGCGTTCACGATCCCGAGCATCGGGAAGTTGCGGTATCCGCTCGGCGGGACTTGAGCCAGCCGCGTGGTCGCTCCGGCGGGGCCCCGGGGCACGACGGGCATCGCCATGAGGCCGACGAGCGCGAGCGCGACGGCCATCAGGGGCGTGGAGGCCAGCAGAGCGCCCGTCACGGGGCGGACGTCGCGAACCGGGTCGCGGGCCTCGCCTGGGAGGTCGCCGATCGACTCCATCCCCGCGAAGGCGACGATGGCGATGGCAGCCGCCAGCCCGAGCTGCCGGGCGGACGGCGCCGATCCCGGCTCGAGGGAGGCACGGAGGTGCTCGGGGTGGAACACGAACACCATTCCGACCAGCACGAGCAGGAGCTGGACGCCGGCATCGACGACGCCGACCACGCCGTCGAGCCGGCGGGATCGCTCCACTCCGAGGATCGCGGCCGTGGTGACGGCGCAAAGCACGACCACCGCCCCGGCCACGGCCCACCGGCCCGACGCGAGCGGCAACCAGAAGACGCTCAGGTATTGGACGGAGAAGAGGGCCGCGAGTGCCGCGGCGGCGACGAGCCCGATGCAGGTCGCCCAGCCGGTGACGAAGCTCGCGAGCTCGTCGAAGGCGTGCCGGGCGAGCGCGGCGGAACCGCCCGCGTCGGGGAACATCGACATGCCCTCGGCGTAGGCGAACGCGGCCGCCGCGAAGACGACGCCGGCGACGAGCAGCGCGACGGGCGTCATCCCGAGCCCGTGCGCCGCGACGAGGCCGACCGCGAGGTAGACGCCCGAGCCCACGCCGGGATACGCCCAGGCGAAGAGGCCCGCGCGGCTGCGGCCGGGCCGCCCGCCCAGCGCGCGCCGGCGCGTGACCGGCGACCGGCGTGCCGCCGAGGTGAGGATCGGGATGGCCCAGACGCTCATGACACAAAACGTGCCACCGCGCCGGTCACTGCCGCATCACAAACCGGGCCGCGCGCGTCCCAGTGTGATCACATCGGCATCACGGCGGCGTCACGACGCCCCGGCGCGCGCGTTCGACGTGATCCGCAAGCCGGTGGATGATCCGCGGCCGTTCGTCTCCGACTCCGCCAGCAGCGTGCGCGTCGGCTCGTGGACTCCGGAATCGTGGTGTCCCCTCGGCACACCTCGGCAGGTAGCTTCACGAAGCCACCGCGGTCGCGCAAACCGGCCGCGGCGAGGTCCGGGGCCGCTCGGCGAG
>DASUHM010000084.1 GCA_036273515.1 Gaiellales bacterium | reverse complement strand
GGGAACGCGCTGCGCGCCGCCGGTTACGACCGGACATTCGCGCTCGTTCGCGCGCGCGGTCGTTGGGCGGTGCGCGCGTGTAAGCCGCAGCCCGAGGCCTGGCGTCGGATTCAGCTCGATTCCGTGCGCCGGGCGGTGTTCGTGCCGGAAGGGGTGCGGCTCGATCTCGGCGCGACGGCGAAGGCGCTCGCTGCGGACCTGGCCGCGAGCCGCCTCGCGGCCGAGATCGGATCGGGCGTGCTTGTCTCGCTTGGCGGCGACGTCGCCGTCGCCGGAACGGCGCCGGCCGGGGGTTGGAGCGTGCGGATCGCCGACGACCACGCCCAGCCGCTCGAAGGCCCCGGACCCGTGGTCGCCATCTCCGCCGGCGGACTCGCCACCTCGAGCGTCGCCGTCCGCCGCTGGCCAACCGACCTCGGCACCGCCCACCACATTCTCGACCCGCGCACCGCGCTCCCGGCTGCTTCGCCGTGGCGGACGGTGACGGTCGCGGCCGCGTCGTGCGTCGACGCAAACGTGGCGGCGACGGCCGCGATCGTCGAAGGCCATGGCGCCATCGGTTGGCTCGCCGCGCGGGGGCTGCATGCCCGGCTCGTCGACGACGCCGGTGCCGTCTCACGCGTCGGCGCCTGGCCGGCGGAGCAGGGCGGCCGATGACGAGCGGACGCGAGTTCTGGTACCTGACCCGCGGCACCGGGATCGTCGCGCTCGTGCTGCTCACCGCGTCGGTCTCGTTCGGCATCGCCGCCTCGTTGCGTGCGCACACCGAACGCTGGCCGCGCTTTGCGATCGGGCGGCTGCACCGCAACCTCACCCTGCTCTCGGTCGTCTTCGTGGCGGTGCACGTCGTGACGACGGTCGCGGACGGGTACGCCCCGATCGGCCTGCTGGACGGTGTCGTCCCGTTCCTCTCGCCGTACCGGCCGGTCTGGCTCGGGCTTGGCACCGTTGCGTTTGACGTGCTGCTCGCGCTCGTCATCACCTCGTACCTGCGAGGCCTGATCGGGGCGCGCGCGTGGCGGGCGGTGCACTGGCTCGCCTACGTCTCCTGGCCGGTCGCGCTCGCGCACTCGTTCGGCACGGGGACCGACGCGCGCGCGGCATGGCTCGTTGCGATCGGCGTCGCAGCCCTCGGCGCGGTTGCCCTGTCGGTCGGCGCACGCCTGATCGCGGGTGGCGGCGTCCCCGCGGTGCGCGCGGCCGGTGCGCTCGGCGCGGTCGCGGCCGTCGCGATCACCGTCGGCTGGTACCGGCAGGGGCCGTCGCGCGCGGGGTGGGCTGCGCGGGCAGGCACGCCGGTCCGGCTGCAGGCGTCGCGCCGCACCACGGTGGCGTTTCGTCGCGGCCGGGTGAAGGCCATTCCGGCGAAGCCTCCGGCGTCGTTTACCGCTCGTGCGAGCGGGAGTGTTCGTGATGTCACGCTCGTGGGCGGCCGCGTGAAGGTCGAGGTCATGCTGCGTCTGGCCGGGAAACCCGGTGGCGCATTGCGGGTGGAGATCGCGGGAGACCCGATCGGCGGCGGCGTCTCGATGACATCGAGCGGCGTTTCGTTCGTGCCGCAGACAACGCGTGCCGTCTACCTCGGTACGGTGACCGCGCTCGACGGTCAGACGGTCGGCGCAATCGTCCACGACGCGGCGCGTGACACGCTCGCGCTGACCCTCAGGCTGTCACTCGACCCGGCCGCCGGCACCGCCTCGGGTCTCGTGATCGCAAGGCCCCACGCATGACCCGCGTCTCCGCGCCGGTGAGAGGTCGGGCGGTGCGGCTGCTCGCCGGAGTGGGACAGCCGCCCTCCCGGGGAGGTCACACGGCGACGTTCGGGCCGCTCCCTCGCGCCGACGGCCTCATCGCGGCCGTGGAAGCGGCCGGGCTGCGCGGCCGCGGCGGCGCAGCGTTCCCCACCGCCGCCAAACTGACAGTCGTCGCAGCCGCCCGGGACCGCCCCGTGGTCGTCGTCAACGCGGCGGAAGGCGAGCCGGCGAGCAAGAAGGACCGCTCGCTGCTGCGCGTCGCGCCACACCTCGTCCTGGACGGCGCGGCACTCGCCGCCTCGGCGACCGGCGCCGACGAGATCGTGATCGGCATGTCAGCGCGAATCTCCGAGCTTGAGGCAGCGGTCATCGAGCGCGGACGCAGTGTGCGTCCAGCGCGGATTCGGACGGAGCTGATCCCCGCCGGCTACGTGGCGGGCGAGGAAACGGCGCTCCTGCGCGCGCTCGCGGGCAAACCGGGAAAGCCAACTTCCAAGCCGCCTTACCCGTTCGAACACGGGCTCCGCGGGCGGCCGACGCTGGTGCTGAACGCGGAGACGCTCGCGCACGTCGCCCTGATCGCACGCGTCGGCGCCGACGCCTACGCGGGCGGAACAGCGCTCGTCACGTTGGGCGGTGCCGTCGCGCGCCCCGGTGTCCACGAGATACCACTCGGAATCACGCTGGCAGAAGCCGTCCGTTCCTGCGGCGGGTTCAGCGCCGAGATCGCAGGCATCCTCCTCGGCGGCTACTTCGGCAGGTGGATTGCACCGTCCGAAGCAGAAGCGTTGCCGTTGAGCGCCGACGTCGTCGGCGCAGGCGTGATCCTCGCGCTACCCGCCTCGACCTGCGCGGCCGCGGAAGTCGCGCGCGTCGCCGGCTACCTCGCTTCGCAAAGCGCCGGTCAGTGCGGCCCCTGCGTCCACGGCCTCGCCGCCATCGCCGACCAGCTCGACCTGACGACACGCGGCGACCGCCGGGCCGAGATCGGACGGCTCGCCGGCCTCGTCACCGGCCGCGGCGCCTGCCGCCATCCCGACGGGGTTGCTCGATTTGTCGAGTCGGCGCTCGAGGTGTTCGCGGCCGAGTTCGCCAGACATGCCAGGCACCGGCGCTGCGGCCGCCGCGACGAACACATCCTGCCGGTGCCGGGGCGCCGAAGCCGGTGAGCAACCGGCTATCCGTGATCAGGGTCGACCCGATCGCCTGCGACGGCCATGGCCTCTGCGCGGAACTCTTCCCCGAACGCATCTCACTCGACGACTGGGGCTATCCCGTGATTGCATCCGAACCGGTCCCGCCGGCGCTCGAGCCGCAGGCCCGCCGAGCAATTCGCGAATGCCCGACCTGCGCCCTCAGCCTCGGTCGGGAAGGCCGATGACCGAGCCGACGCTCACCGACGCGATCGAGCCGAAGCGGCCACCTCGCGTCCGACGTTTCAACCCGGACGGGAACGAGCGCTTGACGGCGATGGTGGGAGTCATTCTGATCGTCCTGACGGTCGTCGAGCTTGCGACGCTCCTCTTCGGCCTGCAGAGCTATCTCCATCTGCACGTTTTCGTCGGGCTGGTGCTGCTGCCGCCGATCGCCGTCAAGCTCGCGAGCACGGGCTGGCGCTTCGCGCGCTACTACACGCGCGCCGAGGCATATCGGCTGAAGGGCGCGCCGCAGATCCTGATGCGCATGCTGGCGCCGCTCCTTGTCCTCTTCACCGTGCTTCTTTTCGGGAGCGGCGTCGCGATGGGATTTGCGCACGGAAGTGCCTTGCAGATCGCACGACGCATCCACGGCCCGGCCGCGTTCCTGTGGACGGTGACTCTCGGCTTGCATGTGCTCGTTTACGCACCGCGCGCTCTGCGCGCGATCGGCGGTGACCTCCGGGCACACACGCGCCGCACGGTGAGGGGAGCGCGCCTGCGCGCATCCGTGGCAACGGCCGCGGCCGTCTGCGGGCTCGTCGTCGGGTTCGCAACGCTTCCCGTCCAGCACGACTGGCTGCACCTTCCGTCCCACCACGACCGACACGACGATGGCGGGTAAGTGGCTGCGCGCCGGGTCGTTTGCGGCGACCGGACGCGAGCAGGGAGGGTGAAGCGGAGGCGCCTGTTGTATGCAGGCGGAGCCGTTGTGGCCACCGCCGCCGTCGTGACGGGCATCCTCGGTATGCGGGCGCGTCCCTCTCCGTCAACGGCGACAGTGACGGCGGCGGCGACACGGGCTTCGCCGAAGCTGCCGGTATCCAGGCGTCGGCGCGCGCGTCCCCTGCGGATCGTCGAGCGCTCGCTCGGCTCGCTCGGCGCACCGGTTCAGGACGCCGCCGCCGTCTCGTGGGGGACCGGGCAGGCGCTTCTCCTGGGCGGCTTGACCGCAAGCGACACTTCGACGGACGCGATCGTGGTCGCCGGTCGCGGCGGCTCGCGTACCGTCGGCCGGCTGCCGCAAGCCGTGCATGACGCGGCCGCCGTCCGTCTCGGCGCGGGCGCTTACCTGTTCGGCGGGGGAAC
>DASUHM010000083.1 GCA_036273515.1 Gaiellales bacterium | reverse complement strand
CCGCACCCGCGCCGACCACGAGCAGCTGCGGTGCCAGATCCTCGAGATAGAAGCGGTACTCCGGCTCCGTGTAGGCCGGGTTGAGCGGCGCCGCCGCGGCGCCGGCGGCGGCCACGCCCAGCAGCATCTCGACGATCTCCGGCCCGTTGGGAAGCACGATCGCCACGCTGCCGCCGCGCTCGACCCCGGCCGCGCGCAGCCGGGCGGCGATCGCGATGGCCCGCTCCCGCAGCTCGGTGTGGGTCACCCGCTCGCCGTCGTCGGGACACACCAGCGCCGGACGCGCCCCGTCCGGTCGGATGAGCTCGAGCAGCGGTTCGGGGAGCTTCGTCACGGACGTGATGATGACGGTTGACGCGAGCGGACGTCGGTGATACGTTCGCGGTCGGATGGTCCGACCAATGCGGCAACCCTACCACAGTCGCACAGGGTGAGCGGGGCCGAGAACCCCGCTCCGGCGGTCGACTGGGGCGCGCTCAGCCCGCGGGCGGTGCGCCTGTCCGAGTCGGTGGCCGCGCGCCTCGAGGCGATGATCGTGTCGGGCGAGCTGGCGCCGGGGCGGAAGCTGCCGCCGGAGCGCGAGCTGGCCCAGCTGCTCGGCGTGTCGCGCGGCCTCGTCCGCGAGGCGATCCACGAGCTGGCGCTCAAGGGGCTCGTCTCCCGTCGCCAGGGCCGTGGCACCGAGGTGCGGGGGCCGTACCGGTCGGAGTTCACCGGCGCGATCATCGGCTACCTGACCCAGAACGCCCGCGAGGTGGCCGAGCTGCTCGACTTCCGCGAGGCGCTCGAGCCGCCGATCGCCGCCCGCGCTGCCGAGCGGGCGACGGCCGTCGACGTGCAGCGGCTGCAGCGGATCACGGCCCAGCTCGAGTCGGAGGCGGATCCCGAGCGGGCCGCCGACCTCGACGCCCAGTTCCACCACGCGATCGCGCTCGCGACCCGGAACCACGTGCTGGTGAAGCTCGTCGAGACGTCGATGGAAGTGCTGAACCAGACCCGCCGCCGCAACCTGCAGACGCCCGAGCGGCGGCGGCGCTCACGCGACGCCCATCGCGCCATCCTGGCCGCGATCGAGGCGGGCGACGCGGAGACGGCGGAGCGGGCGATGACCGACCACATCCGCGGCGTCGCGAGCCTGGTGATGGGCGCCGACGACGCCGACCAGTCACGAGTCGAGAGGACGGGGGAGGACGATGACTGAGGACCGCTTCGACCTGTACGAGGAGCTGACCCGGGACGGCCTGTCCCGGTCCGACCTGTTCCGGCGGGGGGCCGCCCTCGGACTGACCGTGCCGACGATCGCAGCGATCGCTGCCGCGTGCGGCAACACGTCGAAATCGACGTCCATCGTTTCAGGCGCGGCCGGCGTCGCCCAGATCGGCACGGACGTCACCACGCCGGCGCCGAGCGGCGAGCTCGCCCAGCTCAAGTGGGGCCTGTTCTACGAGCCGTCCTCGCTCGACTGGATCTACTCGTACAACTACGAGGAGAACACGGTCGTCACGAACGTGACCGAGGCCCTGATGCGGCTCACGCCCCAGTTCGAGATCGAGCCGTCGCTGGCCGAGTCGTACAAGCTCGCGGACGATCTCACCCACGTGTACACGATCCGCCAGGGCGTGAAGTTCCACGACGGCACCCCGATGACGACCGCCGACGTCATCTACAGCCTGAAGCGGAACCTCGATCCGAACTCGTACTGGGCCTTCGCGTACGCGAACGTCAAGAGCATCGACCAGACCGGGCCGTGGGAGGTCACGGTGCGGATGAAGAACGCGGACGTCGTGTTCCCCGGGCTGATGTCCACGCCGGCCGGCGGCGTCGGCCCGGCGGCCTACGTGCAGGCGAAGGGCAAGAACTACGGGACGCCCGCCGCCGGTCCCGTCGGCACCGGGCCGTTCAAGTTCACGGGCTGGACCCAGGGTGCGAACATCGCCCTCGCCCGCAACGACGCCTACTGGGACACCGCCCACGCGCCCATGACGAAGGCGATCCAGTTCAGCTTCATCCCCGAGGAGTCCACGATGACCACCGGGCTCCTGAGCGGGGAGATCGACGGCGCCTACCACACGCCCTACAGCGGCCTCAACCAGCTGCGCTCGTCGTCGGCCGGGAAGCTCTATCTGGGGAAGAGCATGCTCTTCACCGTCATCTACATCTCGACCACGACCGGCCCGATGGCGGACATCAACATCCGCAAGGCGCTGCTCATGGCGGTCGACCGCAAGGCGCTCGCGCAGACGGTCTACAACGGCGCCGCGACGCCGCTTCCGAACACGCAGCTGCCGCTGGCCCAGTGGGGCTACGCGCGCACGCAGGCCGCGGCCGCCTTCGCGAAGCTGCCCCAGCCGAAGGTCGACATCGCGGGCGCGAAGAAGCTCGCCGCCAAGGGGGACACAAGCGGGACGGTGGTGATCGCCACCCGCGCCTCGTTCCAGCGCTACATCAACATCGCCTCGATCATCCAGGACGCGGGCAAGAAGATCGGCCTCAACATCCAGATCAAGGCGATCAACCCGAACGACTACGGCGATCTGTTCTTCTCGTCGGACGCGCGCAAGGGCATCGACCTGTTCGTGTCGGAGAACTACGCCGACATCCCCGAGCCGCTCGAGACGCTCTACGCCACCGTGACGCCCCAGCCGCCGGACGCGGCCGTCTCCTACAACTACGACGAGTACGACAACCCGACCGTCACGAAGGCGCTCGACCAGGCGATCGGCGAGTCGGACGAGAACACGCGCGCGGCGCTCATCATCAAGGCCCAGAGCGTGCTCGCCGAGCAGCCGGCCAACCTGCCGCTCGTCTCGCCGGCCGTGCCGCTCTTCATGAGCTCGCGCGTCACCGGGGCGCCGGCCTCGTTCTGCTACCTCTACTACCCCTGGGCGCGGGACGTCGGGGCCGCCTGACCAGTGTCGTTCGGCGCGTTCATCGCCCGCAGGCTCGCCGCCCTCGTGGCCACCCTGCTCGCGACGAGCTTCATCGTCTACGGCGCCGTCTACCTCGCCCCGGGCAGCCCGCTCGACGCGGTCACGGGTGGCCGCCCGCTGCCGCCCGCGACGCTGCGCGCGATCAGCCACGAATACGGCTTCGACAAGCCATTCCTGGTGCGCTACTGGGACTGGCTGACCGGCGTGATGCACGGCGACTTCGGCCGCTCGATCGTGTTCCGCCAGCAGGTGTCGCAGCTGATCGAGCC
>DASUHM010000082.1 GCA_036273515.1 Gaiellales bacterium | reverse complement strand
GGCCGCGGAGCCGGGCGTGCGGGCCGCCTTCGACGCGATGTCCTACACGCACCGGCGTGAATGGGTCGAGGCGGTGGACGGGGCGAAGCGGCCGGAAACCCGCGCCCGCCGCATCTCGCAGGCGGTCGACGCCGCCCGCGCCCGCATCGCCTGAATAGCCGGTGCCAGGCACCGGTTATTCATCGGCCGCTTGCGTCGCAGTCAATCGAAAGATATGTTTCGAAACATGTCTTTCGAACCTCGCAGGCTCACCGACGCGACGGTCATGCGCGCCCTCGCCCATCCGACCCGGATCGAGCTCCACGAGCTGATCGCGCGTGAGGGCGAGCTGACCGCCACCCAGGCAGGCGAGCGCCTCGGCCTCACGCCGGCAAATGTCTCCTACCACCTGCGCCAATTGGCGAAGTACGGGTTCATCGAGGAGGGCTCGTCGGTGCCCGGACGGGCGCGGCCGTGGCGCGTGCGCTCGGCCGGCCATGCCTGGGACGGCATCGGCGCCGACGACGAGACGAACGCTGCGGCCTCGGCGCTCACCTCCGTCTTCCTCGAGCGTGACATCGCCCGGCTGCGGGAGTGGCTGGAGCGCGAGCCGAGTGCCGACCCCGAATGGCGCCGGTCCGCGTTCCTGTCCGAGTCGCTGCTCTATCTGACGAGGGAGGAGCTGGCCGAGGTCGGCCGGATGATCACCGACCTCCTGCTCACGTTCGCGGAGCGCATCGACCCCGCCCTCCGGCCCGACGGCTCGACGCCGGTGCAGGTGCTCGCGGCCGGCTTCCCGCTGCCGTCCAGCGAGACGGGGAACTGAGCCGTGCGGGCGCTCCTGGCCGATCGCAACGCGCGCCTGCTGCTCGTCGGCCAGTCGCTCTCGCTGTTCGGCGACCGGGCCATGTACCTGGTCCTGGGCGTGTGGGTGAAGGGGCTCACCGGCTCCAACGCGGCCGCCGGGCTCGTGTTCTTCGTGCTGGCCGCGCCGGGCCTCATCGCGCCCGCATTCGGCCTCGTCGTCGACCGCATGCGCAAGCGCCCGCTGATGATCGCGACCGACCTGTCGATCGGGGTCGTCCTGCTCTCGCTGCTCTTCGTGCACGACCGCGCCGACGTCTGGATCATCTACGTCGTCACGTTCCTCTACGGCGCGTCCGGCTACCTGTTCTCGTCGGCCCGCTCGGCCCTCCTGACCCAGCTCCTGCCGGTCGAGCGGCTCGCGGACGCGAACGCGGCCATCCAGACGGTGAGCGAGGGCTCGCGGCTGATCGCGCCGCTGATCGGCGCCGCGCTCTTTGCCGCGCTCGGCGGGGCGGCGGTGGCCGTGCTCGACGCCGCCACCTTCGCGGCGTCCGCGATCTGCCTGGCGGCGGTGCGGATGCACGAGTCCAAGCCTCGGCCCTCGGAGCACCACATCCTCGTCCAGGTCGCCGCCGGCGCCCGCCACATCGCCGCCAGCACCGGGCTGCGGCGGATGGTCGGCTCGCTCGCGATCGCGCTGCTCGTCGTCGGCTTCGCCGAGTCGGTGATCTTCGCCGTGCTCCAGTACGGCCTGCACCGGCCGCCCGCGTTCCTCGGCGTGCTCAGCGTCGCCCAGGGCGTCGGCGCCATCGCGGGGGCGGTCACGGCTGCGGGCGTCCTGCGCCGGATCGGCGACGGCCGCACGCTTGGGGTCGGCATCCTGGTCTTCGGCGCCGGCGACTCGCTGTTCCTGTTCCCGGCCCTCGCCCCCGTCATCGTCGGGTTCGTCATCGCCGGGATCGGCCTGTCCTGGGCGGTGGTCGCGTTCGGCACGGCCGTGCAGACGCGGACGCCGCCCGAGCTGCAGGGCCGGGTGTACTCGGCCGCCGACACGCTCATCGGCGTGCCGCAGACGATCTCGATCGCCCTCGGCGCCTTCCTGATCACGGTCGTGGACTACCGGGTGCTGATCGTCGTCATGGCGGTCGTCACCGGACTCGTCGGCGTCCTGCTCGCCGTGGGAGGTGCGCCGTCCGAGCCGGTGGCGAAACCGGCGGCGGCACCCGCCCGCGCCTGACTAGGATCGGCGAATGGCAGTGGAGATCCGCGTGGCCGGAAGCGGCGACCTCGACGCGCTCGCGGCGATCATGGCGACCGCGTTTCGCAACGACCCGGTATGGGGTGAGTACTCGTTCCCCGGCTCGACCGATCGGCTGGACACGGCGGCCGCGTTCTGGCGGGCCTACCTCGGTGCCATGCTCCGCCACGGCTGGTCGTTCCTCACGGCGGGCGACGAGTCGGCGGCCGTGTGGGTGCCGCCCGGCGAGCGCGAGCTGACCGACGAGCAGGAGCACGAGCTCGAGGCCCTTCTGCGCGACCTGCTCGGCGACGCGCAGGCCGGCATCGTGTTCGACGTGCTCGAGCGGCTCGAGGACGCCCACCCCCGCCACGAGCCGCACCACCAGCTGAGCCTGTTCGGCACGCACGAGGACCACCGCGGCCGCGGCATCGGGATGGCGCTCCTGGACGCCTGCCTGGAGCGGGTCGACGCGGACGGCTCGCCGGCCTACCTGGAGTCGACGAATCCCGCGAACGACCGGCGGTACATGAGCCGCGGGTTCGAGCCGTACGGGCGAGTCGAACTGGCGGGCGGCCCGGTCGTGACGACGATGTGGCGGTCCGCGCGCCGGTGAACGGGCACTACGCCGACTGCTCGAGACGGTCGCGCAACGCCGTCAGGATCTGCTCGCGCGCGGCCGCATCGGCTGGTGATGCGTCCTCGGCCCAGCGCTGGATGTTGGGCCCGACGTCGTTCCCGGACATCGCGTCCGCGGCGACGTCGTCGTCGAAGATTCCCGGTCCCCAAGCACCCACGGATCGGCTCAGCCGCCCCCGTAGATCGAGATCGGGAGCTCGAGGAGACGGTCGGTGTCGCTGTCGGGCAGAAGTTCCAGCTCGGCCTCGTGGGCGGCCACGAGCGCCCGGGCGCCGGGGCAGAACTCGACCAGCTCGCGCTCGGCGTCTTCGACCGTCGCGCAGGTGACGAGCGCGCCGCGGATCGTCTTCGCCCCGGGGACGCCGCGCAGGTACCAGCCGTAGAACTTCCGCAGGAAGCCGACGGCGCGGTCGCCCATCTCGCGCTCGACCTCGCGCATGAAGCGGATGAGCTCGGCGACCACCTCGGCCACGTCCGCGTCGGCCTCGCCCTCGCCGGCCATCTCGCGCAGCGCCCACGGCCGGCCCTGGGCGCCGCGCCCGACCATGACGGCGGCCGCGCCGGTGGCGTCGAGCACGCGCTCGGCGGTGGCGCGGTCGGTTATGTCGCCCGACGCGATCACGGGGATGCCGACGCGCTCGACCAGCTCGGCCGTGAACGTGTGGTCGGCGGTGCCGGTGTACATCTGCTGGGCGGAGCGGGGGTGGATGGTGAGCGAGGCGACCCCGCGGGCCTCGAGCTTCGGAGCCAGGTCGAGCGCCGATCGCGAGCCGTTCCTGACGCCGCGGCGCATCTTCACCGTGACCGGCACGTCGACGGCGTCGACGACCGCTCCGGCCAGCGCGCAGGCGAGCTCGTGATCCTCGAGCGCGCTCGCGCCGGCGCCCGTCTTCGTGACCTTGCGCACGGGGCAGCCGAAGTTGATGTCGACGATGTCGGCGCCGGCGGCGACCACCATCTGGGCCGCCTCGGCCATCGGCACCGGGTCGGAGCCGAAGATCTGCACCGCCAGGGGGTGCTCGTCGGCCGCGATCCGCAGGTAGCCGAGGGTGCGCTCGTTGCGGTGCTGGAGGCCGCACGACGACACCATCTCGCTGCAGACGAGGCCCGCGCCGAACCGCCGTCCCTGGCGCCGGAACGCCTGCACCGAGACGCCCGCCATGGGCGCGAGCACGATCCTCGAGGGGATCTCGACGTCTCCGATCGACCAGGCCGCGGTCATGTCCGCCATGCCGGGATGGTATCGGTGCAGGCCTTCTTTCACGTACCGCCCGGCTTGACCGATTCCGATTGTTGCCGCTCGCCGACCACTTGACCTATAATCCGCCGTCGCTCGGTGCCCGCCAGGAAATGTGCTGCAAATAGCACACTCCCGGCCGACACCGATTTTCCGTTTACGCACCCGAAGGGCGATGGGAAGCAGTGGAGAAAGACGTCATCCTCACCAGCGAGGGCTACGAGAAGCTCAAGCAGCAGATCGAGGACCTCGAGACGAACAAGCGCCGCGAGGTCGCCGACCGGATCCGCGAGGCGCGTGAGTTCGGCGACATCAGCGAGAACTCGGAGTACGACGACGCGAAGAACGAGCAGGCGCTGCTCGAGCACCGCATCGCGCGGCTGAAGGAACAGCTGCGCTCGGCCCGCGTCATCGATCCCAAGGACGTCCCCAAGGACGTCGTCTCCGTCGGCACGAAGGTCCGGGTCAAGGACGTCAAGCACGGCGACGTCGACACCTACGAGATCGTCGGCTCGGCCGAGGCCGACCCGGCCAACAGCAGGCTCTCGAACGAGTCGCCGGTCGGGCGGGCGCTGCTCGGGCACAAGAAGGGCGAGACGGTCGAGGTGGCCGCCCCGTCCGGCACGATCCACCTCAAGATCATGGACATCAAGCCGTCCTGATCGGCCCCGGGGTCGCGTCCGCATATCCTTGGTCGCCGTGTCGAGCGACGTCGAGCAGGGGATCCGGGACGACCGGATCGCGAAGGTCGAGGCCATGCGCCGGGCCGGGGTCGACCCGTACCCCGCCCGCACGCCGCCGCGGGCCGAGGTGGCCCAGGTGCGCGCGGATCATGGTGAGCTCGAGGCCGGTGCCGAGTCGGGCCAGTCGCTGTGGCTGGCCGGCCGCATCACCGGCCGCCGCGGCCACGGCAAGGCGATCTTCCTCGACCTGGCCGACCGCACCGGGCAGATCCAGCTGCACGCCACGCTCGACGTGCTCGGCGAGGACGGGCTCGCGGCGGTGGCCGAGAGCGACCTCGGCGACGTCGTCGCGGTCCACGGCGAGATCTTCTCGAGCCGCCGCGGCGAGCTGAGCCTGCGGGTGCGCGAGTGGCGGCCGCTGGCGAAGTGCCTGCGGCCCCTACCGGAGAAGCACCACGGCCTCGCCGACGTCGAGCAGCGCTACCGCCAGCGCTACCTCGACCTGCTCGTGAACGACGACGCCCTGCGGATCGCGCTCGCCCGCACGGCGATCGTGACGGCGGTGCGGGGCGTGCTCGACGGCGACGGCTTCTACGAGGTCGAGACGCCCGCGCTCCAGCCGATCTACGGCGGCGGGGCGGCCCGGCCGTTCGTCACGCGCTACAACGAGTACGAGCGCGAGTTCTACCTGCGCATCGCCGACGAGCTCTACCTGAAGCGGCTGATCGTGGGCGGCCTCGAGCGCGTCTACGAGATCGCCAAGGACTTCCGCAACGAAGGCGTCTCCTTCAAGCGCAACCCGGAGTTCACGATGCTCGAATGGTACGAGGCCTACGCCGACTACCACGTTGCGATGGAGCGCACGGAGCGGGTCGTGGCGGCGGCGGGGGCGGCCGCCGGCTGCGAGATCGACCTGGCGCCGCCGTGGCCGCGGATCCCGCTGCGCGAGGCGATCCACGATGCCGCCGGCATCGACCCCATGGCCGACCGCGACCGCGACCGGCTGGTGAGCTTCATGCGCGAGCGCGACATCGACACGTCCGGCGACGCCACCTGGGCGCAGGCCGTCGACCACCTGCTGTCGGTCTTCGTCGAGCCGGCGATCGAGCGGCCGACGTTCCTGATCGACTACCCGGTGGAGCTCTCGCCGTTCGCGAAGGCGTCGCCGACGGAGCAGGGCATCGTCGAGCGGTTCGAGGCCTTCTGCGTCGGCATGGAGATCGCCAACGGCTACTCCGAGCTGAACGACCCTGCCGAGCAGCGGGCCCGGTTCGAGGAGGCCCGCGCGGCCGCCGCCGCCGGCGACGAGGAGGCCCACCCGATGGACGAGGACTTCCTCCTCGCGCTCGAGTACGGGATGCCCCCGACGGCCGGCGTCGGCATCGGCATCGACCGGCTGACGATGGCCCTGACGGGCGTGCGCTCGATCCGCGAGGTCATCCTCTTCCCGACGCTGCGCCCGGCCCGCTGATCGGGGTCAGACCCCGAACGGCGGCCGTGACGAGGTCGTGACGCTTTTTGCGTGGGGTCAGACCCCGGTTTCGGCGGCGGCCATGAACTCGTTCGCGATCGGCATCCAGAGGTCGGGCCGCTCGGCGAAGCAGAGGTGCGACGCGTCGGGGATGACCTCGAGCCGGCTGCCGGGGATGCCCTCGGCCACCTCGCGGGTGTGGACGGGCCGGCACTCGTCGAACTCGCCGCACGTGATCAGCGCCGGCACCCGGATCTCGCCGAGCCGGCCCATGATGTCCCAGTCGCGCAGCGTGCCGATGATGCGGAACTCGCTCGGCCCGGCCATGTAGTGGTAGATCGGCAGGGCCATGCGGTCGAACGAGCGCACGACGTAGTCGGGCCACGGGTCGAGCCGGCAGACGTGGCGGCGGTAGAACGGCTGCATCGCCTCCTCGTACTCGGGCGAGAGCATCATGTCGGCCGCCTCGAGCCGCTCGATCTCCTCGCGCTCGGCGGCCGGCATCTCGTCGAGCCACGACTGGCAGATCTCGTTCCAGCGCTTCGAGCTCGCCGGGCTCCCGGCCGTGATCAGGCTGACAGGCGGCCGGCCCCGGTCGAGGACGTACTGCATCGCGAGCATGCCGCCCCACGAGCTGCCGAACAGGTGCACCCGGTCGAGCCCGAGCGCGTCACGGACGGCGTCGAGCTCGTCCATGAACCGCTCGACCGTCCACAGCGACCGGTCGTCGGGGATGTCGGAGTTGCCGCAGCCGAGCTGGTCGTAGAAGACGACCCGGCGGCGGTCCGCCAGCTGCTCGAGCGGCTTCAGGTAGTCGCTCGGCGCGCCCGGCCCGCCGTGCAGGGCGAGCAGCGGCACGCCGCCCTCGCCGACGCTGCGGTACCACACGTTCCCGCCGGGGACGGGGACGCGCCCCTCGTCGACCCTCACGCGGTCGACGAGACCTTCACGGCCTCGTCCTCGCCGGCGACGCCGTACAGCCCCTGGCCCGGGTTGTAGGAGACGACGTCCGCGTCGAGCACCTCCGCATCGCCGGAGAGGGCGATGGCGGCGGCGGTCGTCTCGTCATGGGCCTCGACCCGGTCCACCTGGCCGGTCGGGACGTAGGCGACTCCCAGCGGAGAACCCTCGTCATCGATGGCGCGGTAGTGCTCCACGGTGTATCTCACGGCTGGATCGTTGCGCATTTCGGCCTCGATGTCCACCCGTCACAATTGAGGCTCAAGTCGCGTGGGCGGGGCGCCGATGGGAGGCCAACGCCAAGGCCGACGGCGCCACAGGAAGCCAGGAGTGCCGGTGCTATAGTCCTGACCGTCCACTCCCAGACCGGGGCGTCATTTAGGAGATACCTAATTGACGGTCCGGCCAGAGCCATTGATCCAGTCTTATTCACGACCGGCAGAAAGGGGGCACGAGCATGTTTGAGAGGTTTACCGAACGTGCCCGCCAGGTGGTGGTGCTGGCGCAGGATGAAGCCCGCACCCTCAAGCACAACTACATCGGCACCGAGCACATCCTGCTCGGCCTGCTGCGCGAGGAGGAAGGCCTTGCGGCCCGCGTCCTCGACACGCTCGACATCACCGTCGAGGAGGTGCGCGCGCAGGTCGCCCGGATCGTCGGTCAGGGTGACGAGGTCACCACCGGCCAGATCCCCTTCACGCCCCGGGCCAAGAAGGTGCTCGAGCTGGCGCTGCGGGAGGCGCTCTCGCTCGGCCACAACTACATCGGCACCGAGCACATCCTGCTCGGCCTCGTCCGTGAGAACGAGGGCGTCGCGGCGCGCATCCTGCTCGACTTCGACGCCGACGCCGAGAAGATCCGCAACGAGATCATCCGGATGCTGTCCGGCCCGGGCCGGCGCACGGCAGCAGGCGCCGGCGCCGCCGAGAAGGGCCAGAAGAGCTCCAAGCTGCTCGACCAGTTCGGCCGCAACCTGACGAAGCTCGCCACCGAAGGCAAGCTCGACCCCGTCGTCGGCCGCATGAACGAGATCGAGCGCGTCATGCAGATCCTCAGCCGCCGCACCAAGAACAACCCGGTGCTGATCGGCGAGCCGGGCGTCGGCAAGACGGCCGTCGTCGAGGGCCTGGCCCAGCGGATCTCGTCGAACCAGGTGCCGGAGCTGCTGAAGAACAAGCAGATCTACACCCTCGACCTGGCCGCCCTGGTGGCCGGCTCGAAGTACCGCGGCGAGTTCGAGGAGCGGCTGAAGAAGGTCATGAAGGAGATCGGCCAGCGCGGCGACATCATCCTGTTCATCGACGAGCTGCACAATCTCGTCGGTGCGGGCGCCGCCGAGGGCGCGATCGACGCCGCCTCGATCTTGAAGCCTGCGCTGGCCCGCGGCGAGCTGCAGACGATCGGCGCGACGACGCTCGACGAGTACCGCAAGTACCTCGAGCGTGACTCCGCTCTCGAGCGCCGCTTCCAGCAGATCAAGGTGGACGAGCCCTCGATCGAGGACACCGTCCAGATCCTGCGCGGGCTGCGCGACCGCTACGAGGCCCATCACCGGGTCGCGATCACCGACGAGGCCCTCCAGGCCGCGGCGGAGCTGTCGAGCCGCTACATCCAGGAGCGGCACCTGCCCGACAAGGCGATCGACCTCATCGACGAGGCCGCCTCGCGCATGCGCATCAAGCTGATGACCGCGCCTCCGGTGCACAAGGAGCTCGACGACGAGATCGAGACGGTGCGCAAGGAGAAGGAGGCCGCGATCGAGGCGCAGGAGTTCGAGAAGGCCGCCAACCTCCGCGACAAGGAGCGCAAGCTGTCGCTCAAGAAGCGGGAGATGGAGGAGAACTGGAAGTCCTCCGGCGAGGCCGACCAGGCCGAGATCGGCGAGGAGGAGATCGCCGACATCGTCTCGATGTGGACGGGCATCCCCGTCTTCAAGCTGACCGAGGCGGAGTCGCAGAAGCTGATCCGCATGGAGGAGGAGCTCCACAAGCGGATGATCGGCCAGGACGTCGCCATCCAGGCGGTGTCGAAGGCCATCCGTCGCGCCCGCGCGGGGATCAAGGATCCCAAGCGGCCGACCGGCTCGTTCATCTTCCTCGGCCCCTCCGGCGTCGGCAAGACGGAGCTCGCGCGCACGCTCGCCGAGTTCCTGTTCGGCGACGAGGACGCCATGATCCAGGTCGACATGTCCGAGTACATGGAGAAGCACGCGGTGTCGCGGCTGGTGGGCTCGCCTCCGGGCTACATCGGGTACGACGAGGGTGGCCAGCTGACCGAGGCCGTCCGCCGCAAGCCGTACTCGGTCGTGCTGCTGGACGAGATCGAGAAGGCGCACCCTGACGTGTTCAACATCCTCCTGCAGATGCTGGAGGAGGGTCGCCTGACCGACGCCCAGGGCCGCCACGTCGACTTCCGGAACACCATCGTGATCATGACCTCGAACATCGGGGCCGCCTCGATCGCGAAGAACACCTCGCTCGGGTTCAGCGTGGAGGAGTCGGAGACCGGCGTCTCCTACGACGACATGAAGAACCGCATCATGGGCGACGTGAAGAAGATGTTCCGGCCCGAGCTCCTGAACCGGATCGACGAGATCATCGTGTTCCAGAAGCTGACGAAGGAGGAGATCAAGCAGATCGTCGATCTGCTGATGAAGCGCCTCCGCGAGCAGATGAAGGTGCACGAGGTGGCGATCGAGCTCACCGACGCAGCCAAGGACTTCATGGTCGACAAGGGCTACGACCCGACCATGGGCGCCCGGCCGCTGCGTCGCGCGATCCAGCGCTTTATCGAGGATCCGCTGGCCGACTTCGTGCTCGGCCGGTCGCTGGAGGCGGGATCGACCGTGCTGGTCGACCACGCGGACGGCGACGAGGAGATCTCGCTGCAGATGATCGAGCCGGTCGAGGTGCCCGACGCGCCTCCGGCCGACCTCGTGCCCGCCGAGGGGCCGTCCGAAGACTCCAAGTCCGAGGGCGACGGCGACGACGACTCCCCGTCGGAGGGCTCCGACAAGTAGCGCTCCGCGACCAGAGCAAGTGAACCCCGAGGGGCGCCAATTGGCGCCCCTCGGTCTTGACGGGGGGGAACCCATGGTTCCCCCCACGGGCCCCCTCCTTCTCCGCGACGGCGGAGCGCTGGTGGGGGGCTCCGGCGAGAGCGCGGGCTCGCCGGAGCGGCGGGAACCCGTTCTTTCACGAAGCTCGACACGAACAACCCGAGGGACGCCCACAGCGGCGCCGCTCGGTCTTGACGTGGGGGAACCCATGGTTCCCCCACGGGCCCCCTCCTTCTCCGCGACGGCGGAGCGCTGGTGGGGGTCCGGCGAGAGCGCGGTCTCGCCGGAGCGGCGGGAAACCGTTCTTTCACGAAGCTCGACGTGAACAACCCGAGGGACGCCCATAGCGGCGCCCCTCGGTCGTTGTCCGGTCTAGCTGACGGTCAGCGTGCCTTTCATGCCGGCCTGCTCGTGGCCGGGCACCGAGCAGTAGAACGTGTACGTCCCGGGCTTGAGGTCGACGGTCACGGTGGACACGCCGCCGCCGGAGACGAGGTTCCCGTGCTCGTCCACGCCGTTCCCCTTGATCGAGATGTCGTGCGACACCGACTGGGGGTTCATCGACTTCAGCTCGACGGTGCCGGCGTTGGCGGTCGCGGTCGTCTTCGTGAACGCGAAGCCGCTCTGGGCGACGTCGATCTCGACGACCTGGGCGTTCGCGGGCGTCGACGACGCTGCGGCCGACGAGCCGCCCCCGCCCGACCCGCCGCCGCACCCGGCGGCGAGCACGGCCACGACGGCGACCGTCGCGGCGGAGTGGAGCAGTGGGATTCGCATGCCCGCCAACCTAGCACCCGGGACCCGCCACACGGGGTCAGACCCTTTTGGCGGGGTCGGCGGTGACGGCCGACCCGGATGCGACAATTGCCCGTCCGTGGCACGTTCCGCAACCACCTTCGTCTGCTCCGACTGCGGCCATCAGAGCCCCAAGTGGCTCGGCCGCTGCCCTGGCTGCGGAGAATGGAACTCTCTGCACGAGGAGGCGGTGCGGGCGCCGTCGCCGGCTGCCCGCCGCCGCGCCGCCGGCGCGCCCGCGGTCGGCCTGCTCGGCGACGTCGACGTGCTCGCCGCTGCCCGCCTGCCGAGCGGCATCGGCGAGCTCGACCGCGTGCTGGGCGGCGGCATCGTTCCGGGCTCGCTGGTTCTGATCGGCGGCGAGCCGGGCGTCGGCAAGAGCTCGCTGCTGCTCCAGGCGCTGGCCGCCATCGCGACCGCGGGCGGGCGCACGCTGCTCGTGTGCGGCGAGGAGTCGCCGGCCCAGGTGCGCCTGCGGGCGCAGCGGCTGGGCGCGGGCGACGCGATCCGCGTGCTCGCCGACACCGACCTCGACGCCGTCTGCGAGGCGATCGTCGCCGAGGCGCCGGCGGTCTGCGTCGTCGACTCGGTGCAGACGCTGCGAAGCGCAGATCTCCAGTCGGCCCCGGGCAGCGTTGCCCAGGTGCGCGAGGCGGCCGAGCGGCTGCTGCGCGTGGCCAAGGGCGGCTCCACTGCGATCGTGCTCGTCGGCCACGTGACCAAGGACGGCGCCGTGGCCGGCCCGCGTGTCCTCGAGCACCTGGTCGACGCGGTGCTCCAGTTCGAGGGCGACCGCTACCGCCACCTGCGGGTGCTGCGCGCGGTCAAGAACCGGTTCGGCTCCACCGACGAGATCGGCATCTTCGAGATGACGGACGCCGGCCTCGAGCCGGTCGCCGACCCCTCCGCGGCCCTGGCAGAGCCGGGGCCGGCCGGGCCGGGATCGGTGCTCCTGCCCGCGATCGAGGGCACGCGGCCGATCGTGCTCGAGGTGCAGGCGCTGGTGGCGCAGAGCGACCTCGCGATGCCGCGTCGCCAGGCGACCGGCTTCGACCGCAACCGGCTGTCGATGATCGTGGCGGTGCTCGGCCGCCACGCCGGCGTCGCGCTGGGCTCGTCCGACGTTTTCGTGAACGTCGCCGGAGGCGTGCGGGTCGACGAGCCGGCGGCCGACCTCGCCGTGGCGCTCGCCATCGTCTCCTCCGCGCTCGGCCGGGCGGCCCCGGAGCGGCTCGCCTGCTTCGGCGAGCTCGGCCTGACCGGCCGCGTGCGACCGGTCTCGCACACCGGGCCGCGCCTCGCGGAGGCGGCCAAGCTGGGCGTGTCCGGCCTGGTCTGCCCGCCCCGCACGACCGGGCCCGGGAATGGGCCGCCGCTGCGGTGCGCTGATACTCTGGAGGAAGCGATCGGGCTGGCATTCGGCCGGCCCGCGGCCATCGAGGGGCGCGCTTGACCGAGCTTCTTCCCGACGTTCGCAAGGATCCCAAGATGCTGGACGCGCTCCGCCGCATCGCGCCGGGCACGACGATGCGCCAGGGGCTGAACGACATCCTGCGCGCGCGGCTCGGGGCGCTGATCGTGATCGGCGAGCCGGCGGAGCTCTCGTTCATGTTCTCGGGCGGGATCCGGCTCGACCAGGCGTTCTCGCCGTACCTGCTCTACGAGCTCGCCAAGATGGACGGCGCGATCATCCTGAACGCGGTCGCGACCCGGATCGTCTACGCGAACGTCCAGCTCATGCCCGACCCGACGATCCCGTCGGCCGAGACCGGCACCCGCCACCGCACCGCCGAGCGCGTGGCCAAGCAGACCGGTGCCCTCGTGATCTCGATCAGCCAGCAGCGCGACGTCGTCACGACCTACGTCGGCGACGTCCGCTACCAGCTCGAGGACATCTCCGACATCCTCGCGAAGACGAACCAGGCCGTGACGACGCTCGAGACCTACCGGACCCGCTTCGAGCAGGTCTCGACCCGCCTGACGGCGCTCGAGTTCCAGGGCGCGGTGATGCTGGACGACGTCCTGGTCGCGCTCCAGCGGGCCGAGATGACCTCGCGCATGCGCGACGAGATCGAGCGCAACATCGCGGAGCTCGGCGTCGAGGGCCGGCTGATCAAGATCCAGCTCGACGAGATGTCCGAGTGGGTGCCCGGCGACGAGGTGGCGATGGTGCGCGACTACGAGCTGCCCGAGGTGACCGGCGGCTACCGGCGCGCGCTGGAGCAGCTGCGGACGATGCCCGACACGCAGCTCCTCGAGCTCGAGCAGCTGGCCGAGGTGCTGGGCTACCCGCGCAGCGTGTCACCGGTCGACTACGCGGTCACGCCGCGCGGCCACCGCGTGCTCTCGAAGATCCCCCGCCTGCCGGAGAGCGTCATTGCCCACGTCGTCGAGCACTTCGACGGCCTGGAGGCGTTCGTGCGCGCCTCCCAGACGGAGCTCGAGGAGGTCGAGGGCGTCGGTGCGGTGCGCGCCCGCGAGATCCGCGAGGGCCTGCGCCGGCTGCAGGAGCAGAACCTCGTGGATCGCTACCTGAACCTGTAATCGTCGAAACGATTGCGGCCCGCTCCGGAGGGCGTGTATCGGTCTTCGGCGGTGTCTGCCGAAATTCGTTTGCGATGTCTACAGAATGCTGTGATCCGTTCGCCTCAACGTGCCAGATCTGATAGAATCTACGCCCTAGGCGCGAGGGGTTTCGCGGGCGTGCAGGCGCACTTTTGGCTAGGAGGTCGAGCGACTTTTGTATGAGGTTGGCGACAAGGTCGTGTACCCCCATCACGGGGCTGGGACGATCACAAGCAGGGATATGCGTGTCGTCGGGGACCAGGATCGGGAGTACCTGACGATCCAGATCCTCCACAACGACATGACCGTCACGATTCCGCTGGACAGCGCGGAGCGCGTCGGTCTGCGCAAGGTGATCGGCGAGGAGACCGTCGAGGAGGTCCTCACCGTGCTCCAGGGCGACGGCACCAAGATGCCGAAGAACTGGAACCGCCGTTTCAAGCACAACCGCGACAAGATGAAGACCGGCGACATCTTCGAGATGGCCGAGGTCGTTCGCAACCTCGCACAGCGCGACCAGGAGAAGGGTCTCTCCACGGGTGAGAAGCAGATGTTCTCGAAGGCCAAGCGCATCCTCGCCAGCGAGCTGATGTACGCGAAGAACATGGACGAGGACGAGGCGCGCGAGTTCCTGGAGGAGGTGCTCGACGAGATCGGCGAGGCCCGCAAGGCGCGGGCGTAGCCACACGCATCACGCGTGCACCCCCGCCGGGCGGCGGTCGTTCGCCCATCCGGCGTGGGCTGCGACAGGCATAGAGAGGAGCGGACGATGGTGGTCTCAACACGGATCGTCTTGTCCCTCTTGGGCGTCCTGGGTGCCATCCAGGCGGGGTTGTCTCTTAATCTCGAGGACCGTTATCCGGCTTCATACGCGTACCCCGCCTTCGCCGTCGTCGTCTTCCTCGTCTTCGCCGTCGGGTGGATGGTGGGAGGGCTGGTCGGCAAGGGGCTGGTACGCGGATTCAAGAGGGTCGAGCGGGCCGTCCAGTCCCGCAGCGCGGGTGAGTTGACCGTTGCCGCGATCGGCCTGCTGGTCGGGCTGCTCGTGTCGGCGCTTCTGTGGTTCCCGGTTCACACCCTGCCGTACATCGGCAAGTGGGTGATCCTGCCGCTGTTCCTGGTGGTGGGGTACCTCTTCGCCTTCACCGCGGCGAAGAAGCATCGCGGCATCCTGCGCCTGGTCGGCGTGCACCCGGTCGCCGAGCCGGGCACGGAGCCGGACCTGAACGGCTTCGTGACGCTCGTCGACACGAGCGCGATCATCGACGGGCGGATTGCCGACATCGTCCGCACCGGCTTCCTGAAGGACGAGCTCGTCGTGCCCGAGTTCGTGCTCCGCGAGCTGCAGCATGTCGCCGACTCGGGCGACTCGCTCAAGCGCGCCCGCGGCCGCCGCGGGCTCGAGGTCGTCCAGGGGCTGCGCTCCGAGGTCACGGTGACGACGCCCGACGTCGACTTCCCCGAGCTCGAGGACGTCGACGCCAAGCTGCTGAAGCTGGCCAAGGCCCGCGGGCTTCGCATCCTGACGACCGACTTCAACCTGAACCGCCTGGCCAAGATCCAGGACGTCGTCGTCCTGAACGTGAACGAGCTCGCGAATGCGCTCAAACCGGCCGTGCTGCCCGGCGAGTCGTTCGACGTGCGCGTGATCCGCGAGGGCAAGGAGCACGATCAGGGCGTCGGCTACCTCGACGACGGGACGATGGTCGTGGTCGAGGGCGGCCGCAAGCTGCTCGGCGAGACCGCGGCGGTGGAGGTGACGTCGGTGCTGCAGTCACCGTCGGGCAAGATGATCTTCACCAAGGTGAGCTCGAGCACGGACGCGGAATGAGCCCGACCTGGGCGATCGTGGTCGCCGGCGGCGACGGCGCCCGGCTGGGCGCCGACCGGCCGAAGGCGTTCGTGGGCCTGGGCGGCCGGCCGCTCCTGGCCCACTCGATCGACCTCTTCGAGGATCACCCCGCCGTCGACCGCATGGTCCTCGTTGTGCCCGCCGAGTGGGAGGAGCCGGCGACCCTCCTGGCCGATGACCTCGCGGCCGGCAAGGTGGCCGCGGCCGTTCCCGGCGGGGCGACCCGGGCGCTCTCGGTCGCCGCCGGCCTGGCCGAGGTCGCGGGCGATGCCGAGGCGATCCTCGTCCACGACGCGGCCCGGCCGTTCGCGTCTGCCGAGCTGGTCGACCGGGTGCTGGCGGCCCTCGAGGCGCACGACGGCGCGATCCCGGCGCTGCCCGTGACCGACACGGTGAAGCGGGTGCAAGACGGGGTCGTCGCCGAGACGCTCGAGCGCGGTGAGCTGCGCGCGGTGCAGACGCCGCAGGCGTTCCGGGCGCCCGCGCTGCGCCGGGCCTACGAGGCGCCGGCCGGCGCCCTCCGCGATGCGACCGACTGCGCGTCGCTGGTCGAGGCGGCCGGCTTCGCCGTCGCGGCGGTCGCCGGCGAGCCGGAGAACGTGAAGATCACTGCGCCGGACGACCTGGCCCGGGCCGAGGCGAGGCTGGCGTGAGCGGCAGCGACGATCTGCGGGTCGGGATCGGCTTCGACGCGCACGCCTTCGCCGACGGCCGGCCGCTCGTGCTCGCCGGCGTGACGATCCCCGCCGACCGGGGCCTCGAGGGGCACTCCGACGCCGACCTCGTCTGCCACGCCGTCACGGATGCGCTGCTGGGCGCGGCGGGGATGGAGGACATCGGCCACCTGTTCCCGTCCGACGACCCGGCGCTCGCGGGCGCGTCCAGCATCTCTCTGCTCGCCCGGGCCTGGGAGCGGGTGCGGGCGGCCGGGTGGGCGCTCGTGAACGTCGACGCCATCGTGATCATGCAGGCGCCGCGCCTCGCGCCGCACCGCGACGCGATGCGGGAGTGTCTGGCCGCCGCGCTCGGCGTCGACCGCGCGCGCGTGACGGTGCGCGCCTCGACGACCGATCACCTCGGCTTCGCGGGTCGCGGCGAGGGGGCCGCCTGCCAGGCCGTCGCCCTGCTGCGGAAGGCGGCATGACGGCGGCGGTCGTCTCGTTCGACCTCGACGAGACGCTGTGGGCGTTCATGCCGATGATGGACGGCTCGCTGCAGGCCGCCATCGCGGCGCTCGAGGAGCGCCATCCCGCCGTCGCCGGCCGGATCTCGGTCGAGCGGCTGCACGACGAGCGCCGGCGGGTGGCGGAGGAGCGTGAGGGCACCTACCTCGAGCTGCGGCTCGACTCGTTCCGGCGGGTGCTGGCGGCGCACGACCTGCACGACCCCGACCTGCCGGCGTGGATGGTCGACGCCTGGATGGCAGCTCGGCCCGAGACGGTGCGCCTGCACGGCGACGTCGAGCCGGAGCTCGACGCGCTGGTCGCCTCAGGTCGGGTGCTGGGGGCGATCACGAACGGCAACTTCCCGTTCGCCGAGCTCGCCGTCGCGCGCCGGTTCGCGTTCATCGTGCACGCCGAGCAGATCGGCGAGATGAAGCCGGCGGCGGCGCCGTTCCGCCACGCGGTCGACCTCTGCGGCGGCGACCCGGCCCGCTGGGTGCACGTCGGCGACGGCCTCGACACCGACATCGCCGGCGCGCAGGCCGTCGGCATGAAGGCCGTGTGGATCAACCGCGCTGGGATCCCGCTGCCCGAGGGCTACTCACCCGACGCCGAGCTGCCCTCGCTGGCCGGCCTGGACGCACTGGTCACGCAGCTCCTCGCTGAGTAGCGCGGTACGCGACGCAGGTGACGAGGGCGAGTCCGGTAGCGAACGCCATGGGCACCACGACGTCGGCGCGGAGCATCAGCGCGCCGCAGATCGCTCCGACCAGCATCGCGAGGATCGCCGCCAGCCGCCGGGCCGTCCCCGTCCCGGGCCCGCCGGAGATGCTGGCGTCGGCCGCGAGGCCGGTGAGCGTCATGGTGAGGACGGTCGTGGTCATGTCCCGCACGCCGACGTGGCGCACCGTGGCGTTTCGGAGCCCCATGCCCATCGCCATGCAGACGATCATCGCGTAGCCCGACAGGCGGCCCGAGTGCGGGTGGGCAACGGCGGCGATGATCGTGGCAATGCCGAGCGCGAGCGTCTCGAGCCCGAGCGCGTAGGAGAAGTGCACCGGATGCCGGTCGCCCATGCGGCGCGCCAGGATCCCGCCGAACCCGCTCCCGAGGGCGAACGCGGCCGTCGAGATCACCGGAGCGAGCACGGGCAGGCCTCCGGCGCGCGCGATGCCGAAGCCGAGCAGCACGATGTTGCCGGTCATGTTGGCGGTGAACACATGGCCGAGCGCCAGGTAGCTGACCGCGTCCACGGTGCCCGTCGAGAAGGTCAGGGCGAGCAGGGTCAGCGTGAGCGGGTGGCGCAGGCTCCCGGCGGCCTCCTGGGCGCGGGGCGTGGACACGGCTACGCCGGCAGGCGGGCGTAGCCGCCCGAGACCTCGGCCAGGCCGTCGCGCACGAGCGAGACCAGCGCCTCGGCGTCGGCCTCGGCGTCGGGCAGCGAGCCGGCGGCGGCGATCGCCCGCAGGAGCTCGGCCCGCCTCTGCCGGAACGAGCCCTCGAACCGCGACTGCTTCCGAAGCGGCGCGTAGGTGCGCCCGCGCGCCGGGCAGCCGGCCGCGAGCGGGCAGATCTCGCACCGCGGGCGGCGGGCGATGCAGACCTCGCGGCCGAGGTCGAAGAGGGCCTGGTTCCACTCGTACGCCTGTCCCGCCGGCGGCCCCAGGTCGGGATCGCCGAAGGCCCGCTCGAGCACCCGCTTCGCGTTCGTATCGGGCGCAGCCACCTGGGCGCCGAACGCGAAGCAGGCGATCGCCGCCGCGGTGTACGGCCCGACCCCGGGCAAGCGCCGCAGCTCGGCTGGCTCGCGCGGGAAGCCGCCTCTCTCCGTCACCGCCCGGGCGCAGCGATGCAGCAGCACGGCGCGGCGGTTGTAGCCCATCCCGGCCCACTCTGTGATGACGTCCGCCGGGCTCGCCGCGGCGAGCTCCTCCACCGTCGGCCAGCGCTCCAGCCACGCCAGATAACGAGGGACGACCCGCGCCACCTGGGTCTGCTGCAGCATGACCTCCGAGACGAGGATCGCGTAGGGGTCGTGGGTGTGGCGCCACGGCAGGTCCGTCGCGTTTTGGCTGTACCACGCCAAGAGCAGCTGCTCCATGTCGTGGAGCCTACGAGAGTCGGCGGAGATCGAAACGATCGAGGTTCATCACCTTGTCCCAGGCCGCGACGAAGTCACGGACGAACTTCTCCCTGGAATCGTCCGATGCGTAGACCTCTGCCAGCGCGCGCAGCTCCGAGTGCGAGCCGAACACGAGGTCGACCGGCGTCGCCGTCCGGGTGACCTCGCCCGTGCGCCGGTCGCGCCCCTCGTACGTGCTCCCGCCCGCCGGCTGCCAGTCGGTGCCCATGTCGAGAAGGTTCACGAAGAAGTCGGTGGTGAGTGTCTGCGGCCGGTCCGTGAAGCACCCGTGCGCGGATCCTCGATCAGGTCACGCTTGAGCGCCTCGACGTCGAGGATCTGGAACTGCTCGCGGTAGTCGAATGCCTTACCCATCGGATTGGAGAGGGCCGAGCGCTGGTGGAGCACCCGCAGGTCGAGCTGGTTCGGCCACCAGTCCTGATTCGTCCGCGGCCGGTCGGCCGCGGGAGTTGGGCTCGGGATTGCCGGGTTCTCGCTCTCGCTGATGCTGTCGGTCACGTCCCCTCTTCCGTCGTGGCAGGGATCTCGAGGAGTCGATTCGGCGCCGCCAAACGTCGCGCGCCGAGGCTCCGATTGTCGTTGCTGGGCGGCCGGACATGCGCCGGTGGCGGAGCGCGCGCTCACCGGCCCTTGCATGAAGTTGCGCTCTTGCCAACCGCCCAGGCTGGCCGGCCGTCGTAGCGCGCATGGATGGCTCGCGCGATTTCGATTTCTGGATCGGCACCTGGCATTGCTCGTGGGAAGGCGGCGAAGGTCGCAACGTCCTCGAGTGGATCTGCGGCGGGCGCGTGCTGCGCGAGTCCTTCGATGCCGAGCGGCACGGGCTCCTCGGCACGAGCCTCTCGGTCTATGACGCCGCCGGCGGGTGCTGGGTGCAGACATGGATGGACAGCACCGGGACGTGGTTTCACCTCACCGGCGCCAGGGACGACGAGGGCATGGAGCTGCGCACGACGACGCGTGATGCGGACGGCTATCGCAAGCGCATGCGGTTCACCCGCATCCACGACGAGGGGTTCGAGTGGGACTGGTCGCGGTCGAAGGCCGGGACGCCTTGGGAGCCGATATGGGGGATCTCGTATCGGCGGGTCGGCTGAACCTCGAGAGTCCCCACGCGATAGGGCGCTCCGTGGAGCCCTGGGTCATTCCGTTTGGAGCCGGTGCCAGTCGTCGACGCTGGTGAGGATCCGCTCGGCGCCGGTTCGGGAGTCGAGCAGCACGAGCCCGCACGCGCGGCCGGTCATCAGCCTGATGGCCGTTGTGCGATAACGCTCCTGCGCCGAATCGATCCGTGCGCCGAGATGGCGGGCATCGGCGCTGGTCAGGACGTCGCCGGGCGGTGGCGGTGGAGTGGGCGAGCCCGCGACGCGGCGCTTCTCGTAAGTGTTTCGGCGCACGGGCCGGTGCGGCCGCGCCATCAGCGGGACTCGCTTTCCCGGCAGGCGTCCGTGCGAGCGTCGCCCCGGCGCATCGCTGCCGCGTCTGGAGCGTACGAGACTGCTTGCATGTTGAACCCTCGATCCCGTAGGGCCGCCGGAGCGGCCGGGTGGTGAAGTCGGCGGGCAACGCGGAGTAGGCGGGTCGTGCTACGACCGGCTCTGCATCCGGGCGGCGGGCTTCCCCCAGGACTTCCAGGGTAGCAGGGAGCGGCCGGGTTCAACGGCGGCGCGAGGATTCCCAGGTGATGTCCTCGGCGGCCTGCGCCATGGTCTGCGGCTCCGCGTCCTCGGCATCGGTCTCGCGCTCCATGATGACGGCGCGGCCCTCGGCCCCATCGGTTACTGCCACCACGCGGAAGCCTCGCCGGCCGCGCTGGTTCAGGGCGGCGCGCAGCGCATGCCACTCCTCTCCCGCCGCGGCCTGTCCGGCCCCTCGCGTCACGGTGAGCGGGACGACGTCGTACTCGAACATCCGAAACTCCCTCATCGGTCGATGCGCGGTTCGCACACCGCGGCGACGCTCCGCTCGTGCTGCTTCACGATTGACAGACTCCGCTGGCCAGAAGCGGCGGCCACGATCCCGAGCCGGTGCGGACAGGAGCGAGAGCTCTCGCCTCGGTTGGACCGGCCACGCAAAAGGATAGCACCGGCCAGACACTTCGTAACTCTCGGCACAAGCTCTCGCCGCTACCACTCGATGCGACGCTTCTCCTCCCACAGCCGGCCGGTCGGGCCGTCGTCGGGGAGCGTGGCCAGGTAGAGGGCGGTCTCGGCCGCCTGTTCCGGTGCGACCGGAGCGTCCGGCCCGCCCATGTCGGTGCGCATCCAGCCGGGGTGCATCGCGTTGACGAGGATCCCGTCGGGGGCGAGCGCGGCGGCCAGGTTGAGCGTGAGCATGTTGACGGCCGCTTTGGACATCCGGTACGGAAAGGCGACGCCGTTCTTGGAGACCGTGAAGCGCCCCGAGTCGGAGCTCACGATCACGATCCTGGCCGTGCGGCCCGCCGCGCGCAGCGGCTCGAGCAGCGCCTGGGTCAGGAAGAGCGGCGCGGCCGCGTTCACGGCCATCACGCGGTCGAACTGCTCACGCGCGTGATCCTCGAGCCCGCCGGGGCTGCCGATCCCGGCGTTGTGCACCAGGAAGTGCAGCTCGGGAGCGAGCGCGGACACCTGGCCGGCGACCGCGAGCACACCGTCGTCGCCCGAGAGGTCGCCCCACACGGGCTCGCCACCGACCGCCTCCGCCACGGCCACCGCCGCCTCGCGGGTGCGGGCATGGGCGATGACCCGTGCGCCCTCGGCCGCGAACGCGCCCGCGATCGCACGCCCGAGGCCGCGGCTCGTCCCGGTCACGAGCCCTGTCCTACCGGCCAGGATCATCGGCCGACCCTAGCGGGATCCGAACCGCGATCGTCGTCCCGCCGCCGGGTTCGCTGTCCACGCTGATCGATCCGTCCAGCGCGTCGATCCGGTCGCGCAGCCCACGCAGCCCGGAGCCGCCTCGTGGATCGGCGCCGCCGACGCCGTCGTCGGCGATCTGCACCAGAAGCGTCTCGGCGGCGCATGAGAGCTCGATGGTCCCCCTCGTCGCCCGGGCGTGGCGGGCCATGTTGGTCAGCGACTCCGAAACGACGTAGTAGGCGGCGATCTCGACTGCCGGCGGGAGCCGGTCGGCGAGCGAGCACGTCACCTCGACCGGCACGGTCGCCCGCGAGGCGAGCGCCCGTACCGCCGTCGGGAGGCCGTATTCGGTCAGCACCGGTGGATGGATGCCGCGGGCGAGCTCGCGCAGCTCCTCGGTCGCGCCCGCCAGCTCGGCGATCGCCTCGTCGGCCATCGCAGCCGCCGCCTCGGGGTCGCCGGGCAGCCGCGACCTCACCGCCCGAAGGGCGAGCGCGACCGACACCAGGCGCTGCTGGGCGCCGTCGTGCAGGTCGCGCCCGATCTGGCGGCGAGTCTCGTCCTGGGCGGCAATGATCCGCGCGCGCTGCGCCTTCAGCTCCTTGCGCTCGGTCACGTCGAAGATCACGCCGTGGAGGCACGCGCCGCCGTCGGCGCCGCCGACCCGCTGGCCGCGCTCGAGCACCCAGGCCGTCGTCCCGTCCGCGCGCACGATGCGGTATTCGAGCCCGAAGGGGCGATCGGCGGACGTCGCCGCCCTCACCCGGCGGTGCACGTCCTCGCGATCGTCCGGGTGGATGATGCTCCCGAACGTGCGCCGCTCGCTCTGGACGAAGTCCGCCGCCGGATAGCCGGAGATCCGCTCGATCTCGTCGCTGATCACCGCCATCGTCCAATCGGCGTCAAGCGCGCAGCGATAGATGGCGCCGGGAACGTTCGCGACGATGGCGGCCAGCTCCCGGTCGCGCTCGTCCGTCTCCACGCGCCGCGGTCGACGGAATCGCCCAACCGCCGAATCCTCCACCGCCTGGTTATAGCGCACGCATCCGCGCCGGCTACGGCGCGCGGGAAGGGGTACGGATAACCCCACCCTCATCACACCAGGCACCTCCACTGCGCTCCGCGGCTGGATGACGCACCCTACGACCTCCAAGTGGATCTCCACGTGCATCTCTCGGAATGGTCAAGGAGAGGGAATGTCATCCTTCGAGTCAGAACTGAACACGGGCAGGCGCGTCGCACACACCGGCGCCCTGGCCCGTATGTACTCCTCGTTCGCGCGCCATCCCTGGCGCGTGATCGGCGCATGGCTTGCGATCTTCGTCGTGCTTGCCGGCCTGAACACCGCGTTCCACGGCAAGCTCACGGACGAGTTCAAGCTGCCCGGGTCGGACGTCCAGAAGGCGACCGACCTGGTCAACGCCAAATTCGGCGGCCAGAAGGGCGCCGCGCTTCGCGTCGTCGTGGCCGCGCCACCCGGTCAGCGGCTCGACACGCCCGCCCGCGCCGCAGCGGTGAAGCAGATGCTCGCCGCCGGGATCACCTCGCAGCACTCGATCGACCAGGCGGCGAAGGACATCGGCGCCATCACCGACCCGCTGGCGGCGAGCTCACACCAGCTCTCGCGCAGCGGCCGGGTCGCGTTCTTCGACGTCCAGTACGACAAGGAGAGCTTCAAGATCCCGCGCTCCGGCATCGTCGACGTCGAGAACCAGATGCGGTCGATCGGCGACAAGGCCGGGATCGACGTCCAGTTCACCGGCGAGGCCGAGCAGGGTGAGGTCTCGAGCAGCGGCAGCGAGATCATCGGCATGATCGCCGCGTTCATCGTGCTGCTGATCCTGTTCCGGGCGCTCGTCCCGACCGTCATCCCGCTGCTCTTCGCCATCACGGCGGTGGCTGGGGCCTTCATGCTCCTGTACCTGGCCGCCCGGTTCACCAACTTCAACACGGTCACCGAGATCCTCGTGCCGATGATCGGCCTGGGCGTCGGGATCGACTACACGCTCTTCATCGTCACCAGATTCCGGCAATATCTGCACGACGGGCTCTCACCAAAGGACGCCGCCGCGGCGGCGGGTGCGACCGCCGGTCGCGCGGTGCTCTTCGCCGGCGCGACGGTGGCGATCTCGATCACCGGCCTCGCGTTCATCGGGATCGACTTCATCACGAAGCTCGGCCTCGGCAGCGCCCTCGGCGTGCTGACGGCCGTGCTCCTGGCGCAGTCGCTGCTGCCCGCGGTGCTGTCGCTGCTCGGTCACAAGATCGATCGCGGCCGGCTCGGCATGCGCGCCTCCGACGACTCCCGCGAGGGTCAGGCGAAGACGCCGATCGCGGCATGGGGCCGGTTCGTCTCCGGCCGGGCCAGGTACGTCCTCCCGGTCGCCGTGGCCGTCCTGCTCGTCGTGGCCTCGCCCGTCGTGAAGGCTCGCCTCGGCCTGGCCGACGCGGGCACCGCGCCGAAGAGCCAGACGACCCGGCAGGCGTACGACCTGCTGTCGGCCGGCTTCGGCCCTGGCTTCACCGAGCCGATCCCCGTCGTCGTCGACCTGCAGTCCGACCACCAGGCGGCGGCCAAGCTCGATGCCGCGTTCAAGCGCGTCCCCGGCATTGCCGAGGTCGTGGCGCCGATCTACAACGCCAAGACGCCCGACCAGGCGTCCGTGGCGATCGTCAACACCTACTCGAAGTACAAGCCGCAGGACTCCCAGACCGACGACATCGTTTCGACGCTGCGGAACACCGTGATCCCGAACACGCTGCAGGGGTCGACGGCGCACGCCTACGTGTCCGGGTCGAACGCGGCCTTCACGGACATCGGCAACCGGATCTTCTCCCGGGCGCCGTGGTTCCTGCTCTACGTCCTGGGCGTGACGTTCCTGGTGCTGGCAATGGCGTTCCGCTCGCTCGTGGTGGCCGTCAAGGCAGCCGTCACGACGCTCGCCTCGGCGGTCATCGGCTTCGCGGTGCTCACCGTCGTGATCCAGCTCGGTCACGGCATGGGCGTCATCGGGCTCGACCGCACCGGACCGATCGAGAGCTTCGTGCCCCCGATCGCCTTCGCGATCCTGTTCGGCCTCTCGATGGACTACGAGGTGTTCCTGATGAGCCGGATCCGTGAGGAGCACGTCCACGGCAGCAGCACGTTCCAGTCGGTGCGGGACGGCATGGCCGGCGTTGGCCGCGTGATCGTGGCGGCGGCACTGATCATGTCGGCGGTGTTCTTCGCCTTCCTGCTCAACCCCGACCGGGTCTCGAAGGAGTTCGGTCTCCTCCTGGGCGTCGCGATCCTGACCGACGCGCTGATCATCCGGCTGACGCTCGTGCCGGCGCTGCTCTCGCTGCTCGGCGACCGGTCGTGGACGATCCCCGCCTGGCTCGACCGGGCCCTGCCCAACATCACGATCGAGCCGCCGGAGGAGCGGCGGCCCGATCGGCCGCCGATCGCAACCGGCGAGCCGGTGCACGTCACCGACTGATGCGGGCATGGTGGGCGGCCGCCTCCCCTCCGGCGGCCGCCCACCTCGACGAGTCTCGGGCCTCGTCCGTACGAGGCGCGGGCGATCTCGTCACCGCGAAGCCGGCACTGCTCCTACCGCGTAGCCGAGGATGACGGCGGCGACCGCGGCGAGCATCCCCGGCTTCGCGCTCATGCACCACACGATCGCGAGCACGACGCCCCGATTCGTGAGGAGCACGAGCCAGAGCACCCGGTCGGCCGGCGAGCCGGCGCGGCGCGAGCGCGGTCCTGCGCGGGTCGCCCCTGAAGCGTCACGACGATCAGCCCGGCGATCGACACGTCGATCCAGGCCGTGCTCCACGTCCACGAATTGGCCCAGCCGGCACGCTCGATGAGCCTCACCCAGGGTCGCCTGGCCGCTCATGGTCGTGGTCGCGGCGATCAATCATCGAGGCCTCTGAGGGCGCATCTCGCCATCCAACAGGCTGATGCCGGCTGGTTGGGGCCTGACCTCGCTCCGATCCTGATCAGCGAGGTGGCCAGCGGCGGGTAGGGGTCAGATGCGGGGTAAGGGGCGCTCAGCGGGAAGTGACAGTTACGCGAAGGTCGAGTTCACGGTGCGGTGAGGATGTCGCCTTTTCGTTGACGATCACCAGCTCCGGCGCGAACATGACAGTGTGGGCGCAAAGACGAGTGCGGTGTTCGCCTTCGCAGGAGTCCTCCTGCTGGCGGCGGCCGGCTGCGGGCAGGGACAGACGCGGTCGAGGGAGCCCTCGGCCCGATTGGTGTACCACGTCTCCGTAGCCGTGCGATCGGGGGGTGGGGCCGCGGGGATGTTCGGGGCGTCGGCGGGCGGTGTCGAGTGGCTCGATCCTGCGGGCCGTCGGTTCGACATCCGCAGCAGAGAAACCGGCGTCACGAATGGCCACGCGGCGCCGATCCGTCTGGGCGATGTCGGCCGTCCGGGAGTCGATGAAGAGACGACTCGGTTCCCATCGGGGTCGGGCTTCCCGTCCGGCGACCAGACCATCCTGACATATGGGTCGCCGGCGCCCTGGACCGACACCGCGCCGCCGGACACCATTGGAATGACGGTGTTGCGGGCGTACCTCGGGTATCCGGCGACGGGGGCACCGGCCTATCGCGTCACGCGCGTCGACGGTCGCGTGGTGCTCACATTCGGGTTTCCCGATCGCAGCTTCGACTTCCTCAGGGCCGTCGGCGCCCCGGAGTCCGTCGTTGAGAAGTTCCGAAACGCTGCTCGCCGGACGCGCATCGTGCTGACGATCCTCGGCACCATCACGCCGTCGGCCGCGCAGCGACGGCACCTGTTCGCCATTGACCCGAGCCGCGCCGACGAGGTTGTCCGCACCCTCGCCCCCGGCGTCGCTCGGTCCGCGCCTGCGCCCAGCTACTGGCTCGGGCCGATCTGGAACGGGCAACCGGCCGGCAACGCGACGTCGACCGTCGCGCGCCACACCGGCGGCGGAGACAGCTACGACATCGCGTACGGCCGCCACCCTGCCGGCTGGCTCGTCGGCCTCCATATCACGACCAGGCCCCAAGCGCGAAACGCCGCGGGCCACTTCGTCCTGCTCAGCGGCCACGGCCCGCTCGGACGCCATGGCCAGCGGATCCACCTTGCCGACGGGACGCCGGCGTACTTCTACTACGAACCCTTCCCGCCGCCCCTCACCGCGAGGACGCACGCCGGCGCCAAGGTGCATCTGTCGGCGACCGAGACGAGCAGCTTCAGTGAATGGTCGGTGGGTGGGACAACGGTGACGAGTACCACGGCGCTGCCCAACCAACCGCTCGTGATCGTCGCGACCAGCCGCGCCCAGATCGTCATCGCCCCGTCCGGCTCGATGTCGCGCGCCGCGGCGCTGCGAACCGCGGAAGCGCTCCGGCCGGTATGAGCAGGTTGCAGACGGTGACACCGTGACCTCCTTCGCACCGCGAGAGCTGTCTGCGGAGGAGCGTGGCGTCGTCGAATTCCTGCTCGAGCCGGCGTTTCCCGGCGTTGAGGAGTTGCGCGCGCAGCTCGGCCATCTCCGTGTGGTCGCGCTGTCGGCACGGGAAGGGTTGACGCGACTGCAGTTCGCCCGCGCAGCGGACGAGCCGCGGGCGGCGGTGCACAGTGAACTTCCCGTCGAGACGCAGGTGTGCGACGCATGGCCCCCGCGGAAGGTCTGCCTGTACGTGGATGACGGCCTTCTCGATGCCCTCGAGGTGGGCGACTTCGGCGGCGCGGTCGTCCAAGAGCTCCCCGCGGTCGCAACCCTCGAGCCACCCTGGTGTCACCGCCCAGCCGCCCCGTTCCCGAGGGCGGCGTGCACGGCCCTCTCGCGAACGCTCACGCGGATCGCACCGCGCGGCACCAAGGTCACGGTCTCGCCCACGGAGGACGGGTGCTTCGCCGAGGTTAGGCATGGACACCTCGGGATGAGCAAGGCGGGCATGGGCTCGCTGAACGACGACGAGCGCCGGAGCGTCGTCCAGATCCTCGCATTCGTCCAAGAGCGGATCGCCGCGCACACGGCCAAGGCGTGGCCGGCGACGACGGAGCTTCATGAGCCTCGGCCGGAAAGGCCGTTCGCGCCGCCCCCGCGCGACATGGAGGCGCGCCGCCGGTTCATCGACGAACACACGACCTGGCGCCGCCGCCTACCAAGCCCAGGAGCATCCGTCACCCCGGAGGGCATTCGCGCCTGGTACGGGCCTCCGGACGACCCCGTCGTCCAGTTCGTGCTCCCTACGCCGAGCAGCTGAGCGCAAGGGCGTACCGGCCTGATACCGGGGTCGCTTGTGACTGGTCGCCGTCAGGGAGGCGGCTCTGGCGCGGTTGGTGGCCCCGTTTCGTCCCATTCCCCTCCCAGACGACGTCAGCCCCGTGTTCTGGCGACTCTCGACGATCCGGAACATCACGGTGCCGTCAACGATCAGCAAACGGAACTCATCCGGATCGAGTCGGCAGCACACCTAGCGGACGTCGTTCAGAGCCGCCTCGAAGGAATCTCGTTCCTTCCACTGTGCGGCTTGCAGCTCGCAGCCAACCTGATCGCGTCGCAGCGGCCGGATCGCTCATGGTGACGGCCGGGGCGGCGACCTCTCAGCATGAACGCGGCCGCAACGCGGACGGCCGGACTCGAACCGGCGGTCTCCACCGTGACGGGGTGGCGAGGACTCCAGCTCCTCTACGTCCGCAAGGTCGGGATGGGAGGACTCGAACCTCCTCCGCCGGCTCCCAAAGCCGGAGTGCAGCCGTTGAACACCTCATCCCGAGGTACCGCCACGGGGAGTTGAACCCCGATCTGCAGCTTGAGGGGCTGCCGTCCTGGCCGGTTAGACGATGGCGGCTGGTGGGGTGGGGCGCGGGTGAGCCCCGCGCCCCGTGGCGTTACAGGTCGCCGCGGGCGAACCCGCCGATCACCTCGGGCGTGGAGGTGTCGAACCCGACGACGTCGAGCATGCCCGCGTCGGTCGGGTCGGCGATGGTGAACCGGTTCGCGACCATTGCGCAGACGATGAGGCGGGCCGGGATGCCGGTCGCCCGGCGGTACCGGCGCAGCGCCTCGACCGGGTGGATATCTCCCGCCCAGGTCTCGCTGTCGGTGTAGATCACGAACGTGTCGATCGCGCGCCCCTTGGTCGTGGCGTACAGCATCGGCAGGGCGCAGTCGGTGCCGCCGAACGGCAGGTCGCTGACGCTGCGGACGGCATCCGCGAGCCGCTGGCGGGGTGAGAGCGGGAGCGGCGCGAGGCCGTCCGCCCGCCCCGGGAACCGCCCCTGCTTGCGGGCGATCCAACTGCCCCGGCCGCTGTGGAAGCCGACCACCTCGGCGTCGCGCTCGGACGCGAGCGTGACGAGCGCCATCGCCGCCGACGCCTCCCGTGCGGAGAGGCCCGGCACGCCGGCGATGACGCTCCCGGCCATCGACCCGGACACGTCCAGCGCCAGCATGAGGCGCTGTCCGGCCGGGGTGACGTTCCCGAAGGCGCGGTAGAACGCGTCGTCGAGCGCGTCGACGATGCGGGTGACCGGCGTCCAGGTGCCGCTGCCGCGAAGGCCACGCCCGGAGGCGTAGGTGCGCTGTGCGATCAGCAGCGCGATCGGATGGACGCGTGCCTTCGTAAGCTGCTCGCCGCTTGCAAGCCGCTCGGCGACTACGGCCGCCGCGTCCGAGCCCGGGCCGATCAGACCGACCCGGGTCATGGTGGCGAGGTTTCGGATCATGGCCGTCAGCGGCATCCGCTCGAGCAGCGCCTCCCACACCAGCGGACTGGTGAGGTGTTCAGGGTTGACCGCCTCGCGAGGCAGGTCGAACTCGCGGACGAGCTCCGCCGCCTCGGCAGGAGACGCCGCTGCCTGGACGCGGGTGAACCCCTCGACGATGCGCGGCAGTCCCGGCGTGGTTCCGCCGCGGACGATCCATTCGAACAGGTGAGCCTGCTCCGAGGTCACGTCCAGCGTCGGGTTCCCAGCCGACACCGCGGCCCCGGGGTGGGCGAGCCGCAGCACGTCACGGTGGGTGACACCGTCGCGCTGGCGATACTTGACCGCCTGGTAGGCGATCCGCTCGACCGGCTGGGCCGCATACCAGCTGCCGACTGCGCGGCGAAGCGCGCGGCCCCATCCTCGCCACGCTCGAACGATCGTGACGAACATGAACAGGTGCGTCGCCGTGCGGCACACCAGCGGCAGCACGTCGAGCGCGGCCCGGCGAGTCGCCTGGTCGGCCGCCGCGGCACATCGAGCCAGGGCGTAGATCGCCGGGTCGTTCTTCGGCGCCCGGCCGGCCCGGCTGACCGCGACGATCTCCGAGACGACGCGCTCGCCGTCCGCGGCGATGCACGCGTCGAGCGCCTCGGTCGCCTCGCGGGTGAGGTCACGCTCGCCCGCGTAGAAGCTGCCGCCCTCCGAGCCGAGGATGAGGAACCGGCGAAGCCGCGTCCACATGTCCGCCTCGAACACGTAGCCGCCTTCGCTGTTTCGGATCTGGTCGGCCTGCAGCCGCTCGCGTTGGCGGGCCGGGGTGGTGATCAGCCTGGTTAGATAGGACATGGGTGAACCTCCTTCCGTAGGCTCGCGTGGGATGGTGTGGTGCTGCGGTCGGGGTGGTGTGTGGCCGTCGTTGCCGCGTGCCGGGATCGGCTGGTGCGGTCCAGAGAACAGCCTCGCGTCGGCCCGCAGTGATGATGCGACGCGGTCATGAGGTGCGGACTGGCGTTGTCCTGCTCTACCGTTGAGCTACCGGGCCATCCGGTGGATGAACCGGGCGGGATTCGAACCCGCAACCTGGCCGTTCAGAGCGGTAACCAGAACGCTTCGGCCCGCGTCGATCATCACCCTTCTCACGATGGGCGACGGTGGGGTGACTGTCAACGGCCCAGGTGCGCGGTCATGTGGTGTCGGCCGGCGGCGGGGTCTCATGTTCCCGCCTGGTGAGAGTGAGGTAACCGGTCGGCGTCGGCCCGCGCACGCGTCTGGGCGTTCAGTGTCGGTCGCGGAAAGTAGTCCCTGCCTGCCGCCCCGTCGTAGCGCCCGGAGTTGCGACAGCAGCGCTTGAAAGCGCCGTCCCGAGCCGCATGGGCAGAGGTCAGTTCCGCCCAGCTTCTCGAGAAGCTCCTTGTCACCGTGGACTACGCGGTTCCCGGTCTTGACGTGTTGCTCGCTGGGGAATCCACGGCGCCGTTTGCTGGTGCGCTCAAAAGCGCAGTTCGTCTTTGATGTGATGCATCTGGGGCTCCTTTCCGAGGAGGGCCTCGCGGTCGTGGCGTGCGTGTCGGCGGCCGAGCGTGGCTCGGCTGAGGGTTCGAACCTCACTTGTCCACCGAGAACCGACGCGCGTCGGCCCGCGAGGAGGGTGACCGGCGGGATTTGAACCCGCACCGCCCGGCCCACAACCGGGGGCTCTGCCTGTTGAGCTACGGCCACACTTTGGCGCCGGCGTCGCCGCCGGCGAAATCTTGATCGAACGCTCCAGTTCCCTTGCAGTCGTCGGTATCGGTGTCCGGCGGGTTTCTCTCCGCGCGGTTCCCGAGTCCCAGCCGGCTGTCCTTGTGGACGACCGGCCCTCGCACGCGTTACCGCACTGTGCGAGTCCTCCCCAGCAGCGCCAGGGTTCTCCCGGAATGCCCTCGAGAGGACTCGAACCTCTCGGTCTCCCACCTGGGAGGGCGATCATGTTGTTGTGGCTTGACCCCCGAAACGACTGAGGGCGACTCATCCGAGTCGCCCTCATCAGATCCACATGCGTTGTGAGCTTCGCTCTAGTGCAGGTGTCCTCCGATGAGGGTGGCGGCGCGCGGCTGATCCTCTCGGCCTTCGGAATGCGTCGTCAGGTCGCGATGCGACCAGGTCGGGGAGGTGCCGAGGGTGAGAATGCTGCGTGTCATAGCTTGCTCAGGATACGAACATCTGCGCAGAAACGCAAATGATCAGCGTGACCGGTTCTCAGAGCGCAGGGTCGACGGATTCGCTCTCGAGCGCGAGCACGGCAAAGGCGCACTCGTGAACCCGGTACAGGGGCTCGCCGCGGACGAAGCGTTCGAGTGCTTCGATGCCGAGTGCGAACTCGCGTAGGGCGAGGGAGCGTTTCGCGGTGAGGCCGCGGGAACGGAGGCGTTCGAGGTTTCCGGGAGCGGCGTATTCGGGGCCGTAGATGATGCGGAGGTACTCGCTCCCGCGGCACTTGACGGCGGGTTGAAGGAGACCGCGCCGACCTTTCGAGATGAACTCGAGGGGTTTGACGACCATGCCCTCGCCGCCGCGGCCGGTGAGCTCCTCCCACCAGATCGTGGCGTCGGCCTCGCTGCGCGGGTCGGAGAGGTTGACCTCGAGGTGGTTCGTGGCCTGGAGGACGGGCACACCCTGTTGGCAGAGACGGGCGAGCGTCTGCATGTGCCAGCCGTGGTCGCGGTCGGTGTGGACGGCGCCGTCGGTGGCGAGGAGGTGGAAGGGCGCCAGGCGGAGGTCGTCGATGCTCGCGACGGGCCAGCAGTAGCGCCGGTATGCGTCGCCATAGCGGCTTGCAGCGTCGCGGCGACCCGCGAACCGCTCGTGGAGGTCGGCGAGGTCTACGCCGCGAGCCTCGGCCGCAGAAAGCGCGGCGAGAGCCAGCGGCATCGAGGCGCCGGCGGCGGCCGCGACGGGCGCATATTGGCGTTGGAGCAGCTCGACGGCCTTGGCCGACCACGGCATGAGCTCGCAATCGAGGCACAGCCACTCGGTCGCGAGCTCCTCCCACAGGCCGGCGGCGTCGGCGGCACGGGCGACCCGATCGACAAGGGTCGCTTCGAGGCCGGGGTCGTCGAAGAAGTGGCGCCCGGTACGAGTGAGACAGACGCCGGCGCGGCCGTCACGGACGCCGAAGCGGCGCGCGGCGACATCGGCGTCGCGGCACGCGATCACGATCGAGCGCGAGCCCATGTGCTTCTCCTGGCAGACGACGCGCTCGACGCCGGCATGGCGGAAGTAGGCGAACGCCTCGGCGGGGTGTTCGAGCAGATCGCCGCGGCGGCTCGTCTCCGAGGGAGACATGGTGGGAGGCAGATGGATCAGCCAGCGCGGATCGGCGGCGAACCGGCTGATGACCTCGACGGCGGCGATCGCGTTCTCTTCCCGGACGGTGACGTTGCCGTGCAGGCGGGTGGCGACGATCCGCTTGCCCAGCACGTCCTTGATGTCGAGCAGCGCGTCCGGGCGAGCTTCCCATTGCGGCTCGGCGGTGGTGATGAAGGGCTTCGGCGACTCGTAGTACGTGTGGTGCGCGGGCACCGACACCAGCTCCCGCTCCGGGTAGCGAAGTGCGGTGAGGCGGTGCCCGAAGACGCAGCCGGTGTCGATGTTGATGGTGCGGTTCACCCACTCGGGCTCGGGTACCGGGGTGTGGCCGTACACGACCATTGCTCGGCCGCGGTACTCGCTCGCCCAGTCGTACCGGATCGGCAGGCCGAGTTCGTCGGTCTCGCCGGTGGTCTCGCCGTAGAGTGCGAAGTCGCGCACCTTGCCGGAGCCTCGCCCCTGCATCTCAGCTTTGAGGCCCGCATGCGCGACCACCAGCTCGCCGTCGTCGAGAACGTAATGGCTGACGAGCTTGTCGAGGAAGGCGCGGGCCGCCTCACGGAACTCGTCGGGTTCGGCGTCGAGCTGCTCGAGCGAGTCGGCCAGCCCGTGGGTGATCTGGACGTCGCGGCCGTTCAGCTTGCGCACGAGCTTCACGTCGTGGTTTCCCGGCACGGCGAGGGCGATGCCGTCTGTGACCATCCGCATGACGAGCCGCACGGTGTCGGGGATGCGCGGCCCGCGGTCGACGAAGTCGCCGACGAAGATCGCCTTGCGGCCCTCGGGGTGGGTTGCCCGCGGCCCGTCGCCGCCGGTCTCGATCATCCATCCGAGCGCCGTGAGGAGCTCGACGAGTTCGTCGTAGCAGCCGTGGACGTCGCCGATGATGTCAAAGGGCCCGTGCTCGTCTTTGCGGTTGTTCCAGAGCGGCTGCCGTTCGATGGTCGCCGCGTCAATCTGCTCGGGTGAGCGGAGCACGTGCACGGTGCGGAAGCCCTCGCGCTTGAGACTCCGAAGCGATCGGCGCAGCTGCTGGGTCTGGCGGCGGACGACGTGCGGGCCGAAGCTGCGATCCGGTCGCGACCCGTTTCGCTCCTGGCAGAGCTGCTCGGGAAGGTCGAGCACGATCGCGACCGGGAGGCAGTGATACGTTCGAGCGAGCTCGACGAGCGGCTTGCGCGCCTCGGGCTGGACGTTGGTCGCGTCGACCACGGTCATCCGTCCCAGCGCGAGGCGCTTCCCGGCGATGTAGTGCAGGACATCGAACGCGTCGTTGGTCGCCGCCTGATCGTTCTCGTCGTCGGCCACAAGGCCACGGCAGTCGTCCGAGGAGAGCACCTCGGTCGGACGAAAGTGCTTGGCGGCGAAGCTCGACTTGCCCGACCCGGACGCACCCACGAGCACGACCAGCGACAGCTCGGGAATGGTGAGGTTCACGCGTCGCTCCGGTCGAAGATCGCCATCTGCGTCGGTGCGCCCGTGTCGGCGCGCTCCGGGCCGACCGGCAGGTACCGGACGCGGTACCCGTGCCGCTCGGCGATCGGGTCGGCCCAGGCGGCGAACTGGTCGCGCGTCCACTCGAAGCGGTGGTCGCGGTGGCGGAACTCACCCGCCGGCAGCGACTCCCAGTTCACGTTGAACTCAGCGTTGGGCGTCGTCACGACGATCGACCGGGGCCGGGCGTACTCGAACACCACCCGCTCGCACGCGGCCAAGCGGTCGTCATCGAGATGCTCGATCACCTCGACGAGGGCCGCTGCGTCGAACCCGCTCAGGCGCTCATCCCGGTAGAGAAGCGAGCCCTGGAAGAGCTCGATCCGCTCACGCTGCATTGGGGGAAGCCGCTCCAGGCGCAACCGGCGCGAGGCGATCTCCAGCGCGCGGTGCGACACATCCATCCCGGCGATCCGCGTGAACCGGCGATCCGCCATCAATTCGCGCAGCAGGCGGCCTTCGCCGCACCCGAGGTCGACGACGCTCGTCGCACCCGAGGAGCGCAGCGCGGAGACGACCGAGCCCATCCGCTGGTCGACAAGACGGATCCGCTCTTCGGCCACGGTCTCCTCGGCGGCCGCCTCTTCGTCGTGCTCGTCCGGATCCGGCTGCTCCTCGGCGACCAGCCGAGCGATTGCGTGCGCAGCCAGTGGCCGCTGGTACTTCAGATACCGATTTGCGATCAGCTCCCGCTCCGGATGCGCCGCCAGCCACTCCCCGCCGCGGCGCACGAGCTTCTCGACCTCGTCCGGTCCCACCCAGTAGTGCTTCTGGTTGTCCAGCACCCCGATCAGCACGTACAGGTGATTGAGTAGATCGGCCAGGCGGCACCGCGCGGCGAGACGGACGGTGAGGTAGCGGCTCTCGCCCCATTCCGGGAATGCCGGGTCGAGCGGGTGACCGCTGGTGTCTACGGCGTACCCGAGCGGCTGGAACATCCGCCGCACCAGCTCGTCGCCGCCGGCGCCGCACGACAATGCCGCGATCCCGACTTCGAACGGAAGCGCCTCGGCGGCCAGGTCGGCCCGTTCCTTCGACCGTCCTCCCATCGCTGTGGAGAACGCCTTCGCGAGCGCGACGCTCATGAACGACGAGGCCACGTATGGGCGGTCGTTCACGTAGTCGTAGCGGGTGATGCCGCTCGGCTTCCGCCCGCGCACCAAGCCGACCGCGTCCACATCGACCAGAACCGCCACCGTGCACCGCTCCTCCGACGCCTCTGGATAGAAGACGTGCGCACCGCCGAACCAAAACTCGTACGACTTGCGCTCCGCCGGATTCTTGTGCAGCAGGAAGCCGAGATCCGTTGCCGGACGGTGGGTCGTGGAGATCGTCAGCAGCATTGCCTGCCGCGACTCTATCGGCGCTTCAAGCTGGATCCGCGAGTCCGGTCCAGCAGGTCGGGGTCGGCCGGCCGGCGACCGAGCGCTCGTTGTCGGATGCCGACCGCCGAGCGATCGCGGAAGAGGGGTGCATCATCCGTGGCCTGGTCGGCTCCACGATCCACGGGCTCATGCTGGAGGGCCAGGATGACCGCGACGAGATAGCTGTGACGATCGACCCGCCCGAGGCCGTCGTGCAGACGGCGCTTGGTGAGGAGCTCCAGCGTCTGGCACCGGCGTTCGCCAGCCGCCGGGCCGTGGTCAAGTTTCTCGGCTACATGAACAACCAGCGCGAACGCCTCAGCGGCGGAAGCCGCGGCCACCGCGCCTCGGCGTCTGCGTAATCGCAAACGCCTCCGACCGCTGTCAAGGGCGTCCGCCCTTGACGGCTTCTCGGTCGCGCGCATACGGCCAGGTACGACCGCTGCGTGCGTCCTTGCGCTGCTCGGTTCGCGCTAATCCCGCGCTTCGGTGACTTCCGGCGCGATCAGCGACGCCGCGCCCAGGATTGCGAACCCGAACAGCGCCGCGACGCCGATCGCGTGCGCCCAGGCGGCGTCGGCGGCCGTGAGGAATCCCAGGCCGGCGACCAGGCAGGCGACGGCGAGGCGCACCACCAGCGTCCCGCCCGCCGGCGCCGGCCGGTTCTCGCCCGGCGCGTCGGCGGCCGCCTCTCCCGGCGAGAGGTTGCCCGCGAGCGTGAGCCGGAAGAGCACCGCGAGCGCCGGGAACAGGATGATGCCGCCCGCGATCACGGCGACGATCACCGCGATCATCGTGTCGCGCGGCGCCGCGGCCTGGCTGATCGTGAGCCCTTCGAGCAGGTAGGGCTCTTGCGCCAGCGCCCAGCCGGCGATGACCGCCGCGACCGCGAGTGCCGCCGTATAGCGGGCCGGCTCGTACCGGCGCCGGCGCACCAGGCCGACGGTGGCCAGGCCGGCCACCACGGACACGACCAGCGCCGGCAGGCCGCGGCCGAAGACGAGCTCGTGGTAGAGGCGGTGCGCGTCGCTTCGCAGCGCGACCAGTCCCGCAACGGCGGCCACGCCCGCGACCGCCCCGGAGACGAGCGCGCGCGCCCGGAAGCGCTCGGCCAGGCCGGCCTCGCCGCGGCGGACGGCGTCGCCGCTCAGGAACACCGCGGCCAGGTAGGCGCTGAACGCCACCGAGATCAGCCCGATCGTGATCGACAGCGGGTTCCACCAGCTCGTCACCAGGTCGCCTGCGGCGTTTCCCGCCGGCACCCGCTCGCCGGCGATCGCCCCCACGATCAGGCCGAGCGCGAACGGCGCCAGGATCGACGAGACCGACAGCACGGTCTCGACCGACCGCTGCTCCCGCGCCGTCTTCGTGCCCGACCGCAGGGCATACGCGCCGCCGCGCAGGATGATGCCGATCGCGGCGACGAAGAACGGGATCGAGAGCGTCGAGGCGATCGACGCGAACACCGTCGGATAGGCCGTCCAGAGCACGGTGAGCACGAAGATCAGCCAGACGTGGTTCGCCTCCCAGACCGGCCCCATGGCGTGGTGGGCGTGGTCGCGGATGCGCTTCGCCGGGGCGCCGCGTCCCGCCAGCAGTTGCCACAGGCCGGCGCCGAAGTCGGCGCCACCGAGCACGACGTAGAAGACGAGCCCGGCCAGCACGAAGACGATCGGGAGCGTGTCGAGCACCGTCAGACGTCCTCCATCGGGATCCGCGAGAGGCGCAGGAGCACCCAGGCGACCGCGATCGCCAGCGCCAGGTAGACGGCGGCGAGCGTGGCGTAGCCGACCGGGATCCCGCCGGCGCCGGTCACCGCCTGGCTGGTGCGCATGACGTGGTAGACGACCCACGGCTGCCGGCCCACCTCGGTCGTCACCCAGCCGGCGATCAGCGCCACCACCGAGAGCGGCCCGGCCGGCACGAGCGCCCGATAGAACCACGGCGACTCCGGCAGCCGTCGCCGGCGGATGCGGACGTAGACGACGACGATCGCGAGCCCGAAGAGCAGCGTCCCGATCCCCACCATCGTCTGGAACGCGAACCGCACGACGTTCACGGGCGGCCGGTCGTCCGGCGGCACCGTGTCCAGGCCCCGCACGACCGCGTGCGGGTTGTGGAACGCGAGTAGCGAGAGCAGGTCGGGAATGGGGATCCCCCACTTCACCTCGCCGTTCTCGTAGTAGCCGAGGATGTGCTCGTCCGCGCCCTTCGTCGTCGGGCCCACGCCCTCGAACGCCGCCAGCTTGACGGGCTGGTTCTGCGCGACGACGCGCCCGGCCCAGTCGCCCACCGGCGCCTGCACGATCGAGGCGACCACGGCGATCGAGAGCGAGATCGCAAGCGCCGTCCGCTCGTACGTGCCGAAGCTGCCCCGCAGCCGCCGCACGGCGTAGGCGGCGGCGACGAGGAAGCCCGTGACCATATACCCGGCGACGTACATGTGCACGAGCTCGTGCCAGAAGTTCGAGTTCAGGAAGAGCGCCCGCACGGGGTGGACGTCGACGGCGCGGCCATGCACGAGCCGGAAGCCCTCGGGGTGGTTCATCCAGCCGTTGACCGAGATCACCATGAGCGACCCGGTGAACCCGGCGATCACGATCGGGATGCCGCTCGCCAGGTGCAGCCGCGGCGGCAGCCGGTCCCAGCCGTAGGCATAGATCCCGATGAAGATCGCCTCCATGAAGAACGAGAAGCCCTCGACCGCGAAGCCGAGTCCGAAGACGCTCCCGAACACCGCCGTGAACTGCGGCCACAAGAGCCCCATCTCGAACGAAAGCACGGTGCCGGTGACGACGCCCGCCGCGAAGAGCGCGAGCATGACCCGGCTCCAGCGCCGCGCCAGCGTGCGGTAGACCGGCTTGCCCGTGCGGTGGTGGAGCCACTCCGCCAGCAGCACCATGGCCGGGAAGGCGATCCCGAAGCAGACGAGCGGGATGTGCACGGCGAACGAGAGCGCCTGCATCTGCCGTGCCTCCAGCAGATAGTGCTGCGTCTCCGCTCCTGTGGCGAGCTCGATCACGCCGTGGGGAGTTGTACATGGGGCCAGGCCCCGGTCGTGCTGGGGTCTGGCCCCGGTCGTCGCCGAGATAGACCAATCATGATGAGTTAGCCGAATTTCTTGACTTCATGATCAGAAGGGTCTATTCCTCTCCTCGCGCATGCCGCCCGACGATGGACACGGCCGGCGGGACTACGACGTCGTCGTCGTGGGCGGCGGCGTGGTCGGGTGCGCGATCGCCTGGCGGCTGGGGTTTACGACGGCGCGGGTCGCGCTCGTCGAGGCGGCGCACGACGTCGGCGAGGGCGCGTCCAAGGGCAACACGGGGATCGCCACGTGCGGCGCGGACTGCGCGCCGGGCACGCTCGAGGCCGACCTCGTCACGAGATCGAGCCCGCGCTGGGACGAGCTGTGCGCGACGCTCGACACCCCCTGGCGGCGCATCGGCACCCTGGCGGTGGCGATGACGGCCAAGGAGGAGCGGGCCCTCGGTCACCTGCGCGACCAGGCGCGCGAGAACGGCTGCCGCGCGGAGGTCGTCTCGGGCGACGAGGCCCGAGCCCTCGAGCCGATGGTCGCGCCGGGCGCGCGGGCCGCCGTGCACATCCCCGACGACGGCATCGTCGATTCGCTGCGGCTGACGATCGGCTACGCCGAGCTCGCCGCCCGAAACGGCGTCGCCGTGCTGACCGGGTCGCCCGTCACGGGCGTCGAGGTCGAGGACGACCGCATCGCTGCAGTCCAGACGCCCGGCGGCCGTATGGCGGCGCGCTTCGTCGTGAACGCGGCCGGGCTGGAGGCGGGGCGGATCTCGGCGCTGGCGGGCGGCGACGAGTTCGAGATGTGGCCGCGCCAGGGCCAGTACTGGCTGCTCGACCGTGAGCTGGGCGGCCGCTTCCAGAAGATCGTCGGCGGCGTCCCGACCGAGGTGACGCGCGGCATCTACTGCGTCCCGACCACCAATGGCTCGCTGCTCCTGGGGCCGACGGCGGTCGACTCCGAGTATCCGGGATCAAGGGCCGTCGACGCCGACACCCTCGACGCCGTGTTCGCGGCAGCTCACCGGCTGGTGCCGGCCGTGCGCCACGACCAGGCGATCAAGCTCTTCGCCGCCAACCGGCCGGCGTCCGATCCGGTCTACCGCGTCGGCCGCGACTCGCGCGTCGAGAACCTCGTGCACGCGGCCGGCATCCGCTCGACCGGCGTCTCGTCCTCGCCGGCGACGGCCGATCTCGTCCACTCGCTGCTCGCCGACGCGGGTGCGCCGGTGGAGGAGGAGGACGCGTCCGCCGAGCGCTCGTTGGCGCCGCTCCCGCGCCTGCTCGGGAACCCCGATCCCGAGCGGCTGCTCGACCTCGATCCGCGCTACGGCCAGGTCGTCTGCGCCTGCGAGCAGGTGACGGCGGCAGAGATCGCCGCCGCCTGCGCCATGCGCGTGCCGCCCCGCTCGCTCGACGCGCTGCGGAAGCGCACCCGCGCCGCCGGCGGCCGCTGCCAGGGCACCGTCTGCCTCGCCGGCGTCTCGTTCCTGCTCAGCCTGCACATGGGCATGCAGCCCTGGGAGATCCCGGTGGGCGAGCCCGAGGCGACCCTCGGGGTGGCGTCGTGACGATCGCGATCGTCGGCGCCGGCATCACCGGGCTCGCGTGCGCCGCCGAGCTCGCGCCTGGGGAGCGGGTCGAGGTCTTCGACCGTATCCCGGTCGCGGGCGGCGTCCACGGCTGGCGCGCTTCGGAGACGGTTGCGCTCGGGCGGGCCGCCCTGCGAGCCGGCGCCATCTTCCGGCTCGGCGTGACCGCCATCCGCTGGGCCGAGGGGCAGCTGGTCGCGGTCGGGCCGGAGGGCGTATACCGGGTCGCGGGTGCCGCCCTGGTCGTGGCCGCCGGCACGCGGCCGCTCACCCGGGCGGAGCTCGGGCTCGCGGGCGGCCGCCCGGCCGGCGTCGTCCCCGCCCCGGTCGCGTGCCACCTGGCCGAGAACGGCCTCCTCGCGGGCCGCCGGCCCTGCGTCGTCGGCGGCGGCGACTGGGCCCACCGCGCCTGCCGCGAGCTGCTCGCCGCCGGCGCAGACGCCGTGACCGTCCTCGCGCCCGACGGCCTCCGCCGCTCCATGCCGGACGGCGTGGACGTCATGGAGGGCCCGTCGCCGACGGCCGTCGAGAGCGGGCCGCGCGTGACTGCGCTCCTCGCCGGCGAGGAGCGGATCGCGTGCGACGCGGTCGTGCTCGCCCATGGCCTCGTCCCGCTCCGCAACGTCGACGGCGCGGTCTGGGACACCCCGGACGTTGTCCACGCGCAGCCCCTGGACGACCCGGCAACGGTCGCCGGCGCCCGCGAGGCCGGCCTCCGCGCGGCGGCCGCGGTGCGCGCCCGACTCGGATCGGAGGCGGCGGCGTGAGGGTGACCTCGCCGATCGGCGACCTCCCGTTCGAGGTCGAGGCGGTGCGCATCGAGCGGCGCGAGCTCGTCGTCGATGGCCGCCTGGGCGCATGGCAGTCACGCATCCACGTCGAGGCGGCTGACCTGCCCATGCTCGCCCGCGCCCTCCGCGTGCCGCTCGCGGCGGTCGCCGCCGCGGGCCTCGCCGCGTACGTCGTCGGGAGGCGCGGATGAGCCGCCCGGCTCGCTATCTGCAGGTGCGCGACAGCATCGAGCGCCGGATCGAGGACGGCGGCTTGAAGGCGGGCGACCGGCTCCCGACCGAGCGCGAGCTGGCGGGCGAGCTCGGCGTCGCCCGGCCGACGCTGCGGCGCTCGATGCAGCTGCTCGAGTCGGCCGGCGTCGTCGAGCGCCGCCAGGGCTCGGGCACCTACGTCGCCCAGCCGCGCGTGTCGATGGACATGCGCGTCCTGATGTCGTTCTCGCGCGGGATGCTGTCGGCCGGCCTGCGGCCGGGCGCGAAGATCCTCGTCTCCGAGCACGTGCCGGCCGACCGTGACCTGGCCCGCCTGTTCGAGCTGCGCACCGGCGAGTCGGTCTACCACCTCGAGCGCCTGCGAACTGCCAACGGCATGCCCGTCGCGCTCGAGCGCTCGTGGTTCCCCGACATCGTCGCGCCCGCGCTCGACCACAAGGATCTCGAGACGCGCTCGATCTACGCGATCCTGGCCGAGGACTACGGCATCCGGCTGCGCCGGGCCGAGCAGGAGCTCGAGCCCGTCCGCGCCGAGGCGGACGCCGTCCGGCTGCTCGGCTGCCACATCGGCGAGCCGCTCATGCTGGTGCGCCGGCGGGCGTTCGACGAGACCGGCAAGCCGGTCGAGTACGCCGAGGACCGGTTCCTGGCCGGGCGGTCGCGGTTCCACTCGGAGGCATTCGTCCCGTGAGTCGCAAACGACGGAGAGGGGAGAGCACATGAGCCAAGACCACGACGTCAGCCTGTTCGGCTACCGGCAGGAGTTCGAGCGGACGATCCGCTCGTTCACCTCGTTTGCCGTCGCGTTCTCGTTCATCTCGATCACGACCGGCATCTTCACGACGATGGCCTTCGCGCTGCAGAGCGGCGGCCCGGCGTCGATCTGGACATGGCCGGTCGTCATCGTGGGCCAGCTGTGCGTGGCGCTGGTCTTCGGCGCGCTCGCCGCCAAGATCCCGTTGTCGGGGTTCTCGTACCAGTGGGCTTCCCGGCTCACGAACCCGGTCGTCGGCCTGTTCATCGGGTGGCTCTCGTACTCGTTCCTCGCGATCGTCGTCATCTCTGTCGACTACGGCGGGTTCGTGCTCACCGCCTTCGACCCGCTCTTCAACATCACGAACGGCGCCCACACGGTGTTCTCGCTGCCGGGCGCCGACGTGTCCCAGGACGTGCTCATCACCCTCGGCGTCCTCGTCGTCCAGGCGCTCATGATCATCTTCTCGACGAAGCTCGTCGAGCTCGTCAACAACGCGGCCGTCGCGACGGAGATCATCGGCATCGTCGGCCTCACGATCGCCCTCATCATCGCCGTCCTGGTCGGCTCCGACGGCTCGTTCTCGAACCTGTCCTCGACCGGCATCGTCACCGGCCCGTGGTTCAAGTGGCTCGGCCCGGTGATGCTCTCGACCCTGCTCGGCGCCTACACCATCGTCGGCTTCGAGACCGCCGCGAACCTCGCCGAGGAGACGCACGAGCCGCGCCGGATCGTGCCGCGGGCGATGTGGACCGCCGTGCTCTACTCGGGCATCATCGGCATGGTGTTCCTGATCGCGGTCGTCGTCGCGATGCCGACCGGCAAGATCGCCGAGCTGTCCGCGTCGTCAACCGTGGTCGCCGACATCATCAAGATCCAGCTCGGCAACGTCATCGAGAAGCTGTTCCTCATCTTCGTCTGCATCTCGATCTTCGCCTGCGGTCTGATCATCTACGTGTCGCAGGGCCGGCTGATCTGGTCGATGTCGCGCGACGAGCGCTTCCCCGGCTACCAGGTCTTCCGGCGCGTGAACCACACGACGCGCACACCCGTGAACGCGGTCGTGCTGGGATGGATCGTCGCGGCGATCCTGCTGATCTGGTTCTCCAACCGCGTGTTCGACCTCTTCACCGCGTCGACGCAGCTGCCGGCGATGTACTACCTGGCGACGGTGCTCCTCTACATCTACACCCGCAACCGCCTGAAGGCCGAGGAGGGCTTCTTCACGCTCGGCAAGTGGGAGCCGCTCGTGGTCGGGGTGGCGCTCGTATGGCTCGTCTACGAGCTGCTGGTCGTGTTCGGCCCGAGCGAGTTCCACAAGGCGGCCAAGTACACGATCGGTATGACGCTCGCAGGCATCGTCTGGATCGGGCTCCTGTGGGTCTTCCACCGCCGGGCGCTCGAGCGCATGCCGGAGCTGCCCGACGATCCCGCGCGCGCGGAGACCGCCGTCTGACGGTCGTCGTCGGCATCGACCAGGGCACCACCGGCACCCGCACGGTCGCCTTCGACGAGCGCTTCTCGGAGCTCGCGCAGGCGTACCGGCGGGTGCCGGTGCAGCACCCGCGGCCGGGGTGGGTGGAGAAGGACGCCGAGGCGGTGGTCACGTCGGTGGCCGAGACGCTCGCCGAGGTGGCCGCCGCCGTCGGGCCGGAGCGGATCACCGCGGTGGGCCTCGACAACGAGGGCGAGAGCGTCGTCGCCTGGGACGCCGAGACGCTGCGGCCGCTGGCGCCGGCGATCGTGTGGTCGTGCCGGCGCTCGGAGGGGATCGTCGAGGAGCTCGCCGCCGCCGGCGCCGGCGAGCGAGTGCACGACCTGGCCGGCACGCGGCTCGACCCGTACTTCTCGTCGACCAAGATCACGTGGCTGCTGCGGGAGAGCGAGGCCGTGCGGGAGGCAGCGGCCGCCGGCCGGGCCCGGTTCGGGACGTTCGACGCCTATGTCTGCGCACGGCTGGGGGACGGCCCGCGAACCGAGCCGTCCACCGCCGCCCGCACCCAGCTCCAGGAGCTGGCCCGACCCGGCAGCTGGAGCGAGGAGCTGTGCGCGGTGTTCGGCGTCGACCCGGCGACGCTGCCCGAGATCGGCCCGTCGGTCGGCGACGCCGGCAGCCTGCGCGTCGAGGGCGTCGAGCGTCCCCTGCCGCTGCGGGCGCTGCTCGTCGACCAGACGGCGGCGCTCGCCGGCCACGGGGCCGTGGTGCCGGGTGCTGCCAAGGCGACGTACGGCACCGGGATCTTCCTGCTCGCGCACGCGGGCGACGAGCCGCCGACCGACGCCTCCGGCCTGCTCCCGACCGTCGCCTGGGAGGCCGGCGGGCGCAGCGACTACGCGCTCGACGGCGGCGTCTTCTCGGCGGGGTCGGCCATCGACTGGCTGGTGACGCTCGGACTGCTCGACACGCCGGAGCGCTCGGGCGAGCTCGCCGCATCGGTACCGGATTCGGGCGGCGTGCGGTTCCTGCCGGCGCTCACGGGGCTGGGGGCGCCCTGGTGGAAGCCGGACGCCCGCGCCACGTGGGCCGGCATGACCGCGCACACGACGCCGGCGCATCTCGTGCGGGCGGCGCTCGAGTCGCTGTGCTTCCGCGTCCGCGACATCGTCGAGGCGCTCCGCGCCGGCGGCCTCGACCCGCCTGCCCTCGGCGTCGACGGCGGGATGACCGCGAACCCGTGGCTGATGCAGCGCCAGGCCGACGTGCTCGGAATCCCGGTGCGGATCGCCGCGGCCGCCGAGGCGACCGCGCTCGGCGCCGCGGCCGCCGCAGGCGTGGGGGCGGGCTGCTGGACGCTTGCCGACCTCACGTCGCTGCAGGAGGGCGGCCGCACGGTCGAGCCTGGTCCTGGGTCCGAGGGGTCACGCGAGGAGGAGTACGCGGCCTGGCGGGCATTCGTGGCTGGATGATCGAGCGTCAGGGCGGCCGGCTGAGCCGGCGGGTTCGGCGTGCCGGCGTTGGAGTGTCAGAAGCGAAACGATGCGCGGCGGCTCGACCGTCGGATCGTCGGGCATGCGCGCCCGGACGTAGCCGCTGAGTGATTCTGAGCGGCGCGGGTGAAACCGATCCGACACCCCCGGTTTACGAGCCGCCGGCTCGGAGCTACGGTGGCCCCATGAGTGGGCTGCATAACAAGTTCCCGGCGTACATGTACAAGCGGGGGAATCTGTTCGGCAAGGCGCTCAGCGCCGACCTGATCCCGACAGCCGCTGAGCAGGACGAGGCGCGAGCACGTGTGGGGAAGCCGAAGACGAAGCGCCCCACCACGAAGCGGAACCCGCCGGCGAAGGCCGGCGCGCGCACCCGGCCCGCCGCCACAGTTGCCGTCCCGGTCGCCACCCCGCAGCTCAACGCCAACGAGCTGCACGCCCGACTCTGGCAGTTCCTCACGACCAACCTGACCGGAGCAGAAATGGGGCGCTGGGAACACTTCGTCGCCGCGCGGCAGTCCGACTCCGCGGTGATGCGGAGGCGCGGGTGGCTGTTGGTCGCCAGCCTCCCAGAAGAGGATGCGGCGCGCTCCGTGTGAAAGATGGCGGAGCTGCGGCGGAACAGGTATCCGTGAGCGCCACGGCACGCGGTAGGCTCCCCGCGGTGGCCGGATACGCGATCGTCAACGCATCGGTGCGCACGCTCGACGAGGCGAGGCCGGAGGCCGAGGCCGTCGCCGTCCGGGACGGGCTGATCGTGGCCGTCGGCTCCGCCGCCGAGGCGCGGGAGGCGGCGCGCACGGCCGAGGTCGTCGACGCGGGCGGCGCGACCGTCGTGCCCGGGCTCGTCGACGCGCACATCCACCCCTTCGCGCCGGACATGGTGATGGGGGCCGATTTGACGGGCTGTGCCAGCCTCGCCGACGTGTTGTCGGCCCTCGAGGCCGAGCGTCGCCGCAGCGGGCCGGAGGGTTGGGTGCTGGGCTGGGGTGTGAGCTACGAGGCCTTCCACGGCCGCCAGATCGGAGCCGATCTGATCGAGGAGGCGGTTGGCGGCGCTCCGACGATGATCCGGTTCATGGATCAGCACACGGCGCTCGCAAGCGGCCGGGCGCTGGCCCTGGCGGGCGTCACCGGCGCCGTCGACTTCACGGAAGGCGCCGAGGTGGTGGTGCGCGACGGCGCCCCGACCGGCGAGCTGCGGGAGTCGGCTGCGATGGAGCTTGTCGAGGCGGTCGTCCCCGACCTCACTGACCGCGAGCGCTACGCCCGGATCCTGGAGACGCTGCGGGCGCTCAACGCCTGCGGCGTCACCGGCGTCCACGTGATGGACGGCTCTCCGGCGACGTTCGACCTCATGCGCGAGCTGGAGGCAACCGGCGACCTCACCGCCCGCGCGATCGTGCCGTTGTGGCAGCAGCCGGAGACGTCGTTCGACGCGATGCACGACCAGCTTCGCTTCCGCGGGGAGCACGGCCGGCGCTGGCGCGGCGGCACTGCGAAGTTCTTCATCGACGGCGTGATCGACACCGGCACCGGCTGGCTCTATTCGGACGACACGTGCGGCGACGGGCTGGAGCCGTTCTGGCCCGACCCCGACCGGTACGCCGAGGCGGTGCGGATCTTCGCGCAGGCCGGGTTCCAGTGCATCACGCACGCGACCGGCGAGCGCGGCGTGCGGGCCGCCCTCGACGCCTACCTCGCTGCCGGCGCTGCCAACGGCGTGCGCCACCGCATCGAGCACATCGAGACCGTCACCGACGCCGACCTGGCCCGGTTCCCGCGCGAGAACGTGATCGCCTCGATGCAGCCGCTGCACATGCAGTGGCGACGCGACGACGACTCTGACTCCTGGGCAGCGCGTCTTGGCCCGGAACGGGCCGGCCGGGCCTGGCGGACGGGCGACTTCCTCCGCGCCGGCGTCACCCTTGCGCTGGGTTCGGACTGGTCGGTGGCCCAGAAGGATCCGCGGATCGGGATGGCGTGGGCGCGTCTTCGGCGCCAGCCGGGCGCGCCCGATCGGCGCACGTTCGAGCCCGACCAGCGCCTGTCCGGGCTCGAGGCGCTCGAGGGCTACACGACGGGCGCGGCCGCGACCGTCGGCGAGTCGGCGCTGGGCGGGAGGATCGCCCCGGGCCTGCGCGCCGACCTCACGATCCTGGCCGAGGATCCCGTGCTCGTCGCGGCAGACGATCTGCCCGAGCTTCCCGTCCGTATGACCATCGTGGATGGGAGCATCGTGTACACAGACGAGGGCTGAGACCAGCCGGATGCGCCGACCGTGAGGCCCGCGAGCGGGTCGAGAGCGTCGTCGGAAGCCATCTCGAGCGGTTCGCGGTCCGGGAGGAGCTGCACGTCACCTGGCGCGCGGATGCACCAGAAGGGGTCTGACCCCGGTTGGTGCGGCGGGCTGCTCGAGCGGGCCGCGGAGCTCTCGGCGCTCGACGAGGCGCTCGCGTCCGTGCGCGCGTCGGGGCACGGCCGGCTCGTGCTGCTCAGCGGCGAGGCGGGGATCGGCAAGACCTCGCTCCTGCGCGCGTTCTGCGCCGGGCACGACGACGTCGCCACATTCCGGGGCGGCTGCGATCCGCTGTTCACGCCGCGGCCGCTGGCGCCCTTCGTCGAGCTCGCCGACGCCGCCGGCGGGCGGCTGGCGGCGCGGCTCGCTCGCGGGACGACACCGGCCGACGTGGTCGCGGCGCTCGTCGAGGAGCTGCCGCGGCGCGCGCCGGCCCTGCTCGCCGTCGAAGACCTGCACTGGGCCGACGAGGCGACGCTCGACGTGGTGCGCCTGCTGGGTCGCCGGCTCGAGTCGCTCCCCCTCCTCGTCATGCTCAGCTACCGGGACGAGCACGTCGATCGCGACCACCCGCTGCGGATCGTGCTCGGCGACCTGGCGGCGGCGGGCACGCTGCGGCTCGCCCTGGCGCCGCTCTCGGCGGACGCGATCGCGGCGCTCGCCGGCGACGAGACCGTCGACGCAGGCGCCCTCGCCCGCCGCACCGGCGGCAACCCGTTCTTCGTCACCGAGGTGCTGGCCGCCGGCGGCGCGGAGGTTCCGGCCACGGTGCGCGACGCCGTGCTCGGCCGCGCCGCCCGGCTCGGCCCGCCGGCCCGCCGGATCCTGGACGCCGTCTCGATCTTCCCGCCGCGCGCGGAGCTGCGGCTCCTCGAGGAGTGCGTGCCCGGCTATCCCGAGGGCCTCGACGAGTGCCTCGTGGCGGGCATGCTTCACCCCGAGGGCGCGGCGGTCGCGTTCCGGCACGAGATCGCCCGCTTCGTGCTCGACGCCGAGCTCTGCCGCACGACCGGGTGGCGCTCCACCGCGCGGCCCTGGAGGCGCTCTCACGGGCGCTTCCGCCCGACCCGGCCCGGCTGGCCTACCACGCCGAGGGCGCCGGCGACCGCGACGCGGTGCTGCGCTGGGCGCCGGTGGCGGCGGAGCGGGCGGCGGCGCTCGGCTCGCACCGCGAGGCCGCCCAGCAGTACGCCCGCGCCTTGCGGGAGGCGGATGCGCTCACGCCCGAGCGCAGGGCCGAGCTGCACGAGCGCCGCTCCTACGAGTGCTACCTGACCGACCAGATCCCTGAGGCGCTGAGCGCCCGGCTCGAGGCGCTCGCGGAGCACCGCCGCCGCGCCGACCGCCTGCGCGAGGGCGACGCCCACCGCTGGGTCTCGCGGCTGCGCTGGTTCCTGGGCGAGAGCGTGGCCTCGGAGCGCGCGGCCCGCGAGGCGCTCGACGTGCTCGAAGGGCTCCCGTCCGGCCCCGAGCTCGCCATGGCCTACAGCAACATCTCGCAGCTGCGGATGCTCGCCCGTGACTGCGACGGCGGCATCGCCTGGGGCGAGCGCGCGATCGTGCTGGCCGAGCAGCTCGGTGAGGTGGAGATCCTTGTCCACGCCCTCAACAACGTCGGCTCGTCGCGGCTCCAGAACGGCGACCCCGCCGGCCGGGCGACGCTCGAACGCAGCCTCGACCTCGCCCTGCAGGCAGGTCTGGAGGAGCACGCCGCCCGCGCATTCACGAACCTCGCATCGCAGATGGTCGAGACCCGCGCCTACGCCCCTGCCGACGACTACCTCGGGCGCGGGATCGCCTACTGCCGAGAGCACGACGTCGACTCGTGGCGGCTCTATATGACCGGCTGGCTGGCCCGCTCGCACCTCGAACAGGGCCGTTGGGACGAGGCGGCCGACACGGCGACCGCGGTGCTCCGCTACCCGAATCCGGCCGCGCCGAGCCGGATCAAGCCGCTCACCGTGGTCGGACGCCTGCGCGCCCGCCGAGGCGATCCGGAGGCCTGGGAATTGCTGGACGAGGCCCTGCGCCTGGCCGAGGGCATGGCCGAGCTGCAACGCCTGGCGCCGGTCGCCGCGGCTCGCGCGGAGGCGCGCTGGCTGGCCGGCGAGCCCGACCTGGTCGCGGGCGAGACCGGGGAAACGCTCGCGGTCGCCCTCGAGTCCGCTGACCCCTGGTCGGCCGGCGAGCTGGCCGTCTGGCGACGCCGCGCGGGCGTCCGCGAGGAGCTCCCCGCTGCGGTCTTGGCGGAGCCGTGGGCGCTCGAGCTGGCCGGCGACGGCGAGGCGGCGGCCCGCCGCTGGTCGGAGCTCGGCTGCCCCTATGAGGCCGCGCTGGCTCTCACCGCGACTGCTGACGAAGCGCCGCTGCGGCGCAGCCTGGCCGAGCTCGAACGGCTCGGCGCGACGCGCACCGCCGCCTGCGTCGCGCGGATGCTGCGCAGCCGCCACGGCGTCCGCGGCATCGCCGTTGGGCCGCGGGCGGCCACGCGGGCGAACCCGGGCGGTCTCACCGTCCGCGAGCTCGACGTGCTGGAGCTCGTGACCGCGGGTCTGCGGAACCGCGAGATCGCCGCCCGCCTCTACCTGTCCGAGAAGACGGTGCACCATCACGTCTCGGCCATCCTGCGCAAGCTGGCGGTGCCGACCCGGGGCCAGGCGGCGGCCGAGGCGGCCCGCCTGGGCATCGCGAAAAAATAGGCAGCCCTCCCGATGTGGCGCGTCGGCACCGCGCCTAGCGTGGTGTCCGGGAAAACGATTGAACGACGGAGGAGGCTCCATGAACCTGTACGTGATCCTGCGCCGCAGCGGCTGGTCGTCGGCCGAAGAGCTGGGCGACGCCGCCGAGCGTTCGACGCGCGTCGGCGAGCAGATGCCCGACGACGTCCGCTGGATCCGCAGCTACGTGCTGGACGAGGGCGCCGGGACGGTGGGCACCGTGTGCATCTACGAGGCGGAGAGCCCCGAGGCGATCCGCAAGCACGCCGGCCGTGCCGACCTGCCGGTCGACGAGATCATCCCGGTCGCCGACACGGTGATCGTGCGACCCGATCCGCAGCCCGCGGCGGTGTGACACCTCACCTACCGATGTCTCCCCGGGGTCGGTTGCGGCCGGCCCCGGGGGATCGGGAAACCGCCGCCTCCGGGCCGTCGAAGGGCATGCGGCGGCGTCGAGCCGCGCGGGCACGGCGTCGGGTCGTCGACGGGCTTCGAGGCGACGACTTTCAGGAACGGTCGCGTGCGGGTCGTCTGCCCGGCGCATCCCGGGAACGCCTGACCACCTCGTACGCGTCGAGCGCGCGCTTGCGCGCCCGCGCGTGGTCGACGATCGGGTCGGGCCGTGGTCCGGCGCCGAGCCAGCGGCCGGCGTAGGCGCCGTCGGCATCGAACCGGGCCGCCTGGGTGTCCGGGTTGAAGATGCGGTGGTAGGGGGCGGCGTCGGCGCCGCTTCCGGCCACCCACTGCCAGCCGAGCGTGTTGTTCGCGAGGTCGGCGTCGACCAGGGTGTCCCAGTACCAGCGCGCTCCCTCGCGCCAGTCGATCAAGAGGTCCTTCGTCAGGAACGACGCCGTGACCATGCGGGGCCGGTTGTGCAGCCAGCCACGCTCCCACAGCTGGCGCATGCCGGCATCGACGAGCGCGAAGCCGGTCTCGCCCCGCTGCCAGGCGCCGAGCGTGTCCGGGTCGTACCGCCACGGCATGTGCCAGTACTCGATGTGCAGCGGCTCCGACGGCGTGTGCGGGAAGTGGTAGAGCAGGTGGTGGGCGAAGTCGCGCCACCCCAGCTGGCGCAGGTAGGGATCGGCGGCCCGCCCGGCGGCGTCCCGCACCGCCGTCCACACCTGGCGCGGGGAGACCTCGCCGAAGTGCAGGTGCGGCGAGAGCTGGGAGGTCGGGAGCGCGGGCCGGTCGCGGTCGCCCTCGTAGCGGGCGGCCCTGTCCAAGAAGTCGTCCAGCCGCTCGTGCGCGCCGGCCTCGCCCGGCGTCCACTCCTCGGCGAGGCCCGTGTCCCATGGGATGTCCGGCAGCAGGCCGAGCTCCGTGAGCGCGAGCGACGCCGGCCACGCGTCGGGGAGGTGCAGGGCAGGCTCGGGCAGCGGCTCGTCCGGCTGGCCCATCGCCTGCAGCGCCCGCCAGAAGGGCGTGAACACCCGGTACGGCTCGCCGGCCCCGGTGACGACCGTCCACGGCTCGCGCAGCACCGAGGCGCAGAAGCTGCGGCTCCCGTCCAGTTCGCGCTTCACCACCGCGTCGCGCTCGACGGCGGCGGGCTCGTAGCGGCGGTTCCAGAAGACGGCCTCCGCCCCGGTCTGCTCGATCAGCGCGCGCAACGTCGCGAGCGCCGGGCCGCGTCTGATCACGAGCCGCGAGCGATGCTTGCGAAGCGACGCTTCGAGGGCGGCCAGCGAGTGGTGCAGCCACCACCGCGACGCCGCGCCCGGCGGCCAGTCGCCCTCTTCTTCCGGCGCCCAGATGTAGACCGGCACGACGGGGCCGCGGGACGCGGCGTCGGCGAGCGCCGGGTTGTCCACCATCCGCAGGTCGTTTCGCAGCCATACGATCGTCGTCACGGCGTCAGGCTACCCAGGGCGATTGCGCGCACGCGCGGGTGGCCGGTACGATCGGCGCCCAACGGGAGGCCCCTTGTCCGCACTGCCCACCGGTACCGTCACGCTCCTCTTCACGGATCTCGAGGGATCGACCAGCCTGATCCGCGTGTTGGGCGATCGCTACGGCGACCTTTTGAGCGAGCAGCGCCGGCTGCTGCGCGGCGTCGTCGAGCAGCACGGCGGCTCCGAGGTCGACACGGCCGGCGACGGCAGCTTCGCCGCGTTCCCGACTGCGCGCGACGGCGTCGCGGCGGCCGTGGCGGCGCAGCGGGCCATGGCCGAGCACCCGTGGCCGGCGGAGGCCGTCGTGCGCATGCGGATGGCCCTCCATACCGGTGAGCCGCGGCAGGCCGAGCGGGGCTACCACGGCCTCGGCGTCCACCTGGCGGCCCGCCTGTGCCAGTCCGGGCAGGGTGGCCAGATCCTGCTCTCGGAGTCGACCCGGGCCGTGATCGCGGACGACCTGCCGCACGGCGTGTCGCTCGTCGAGCTGGGCGAGCGCGCGCTCAAGGACTTCGACCGCCCGCAGGCGGTCTATGAGGTGGTGGCAGAGGGCATGCCGGACGCGGTTGCGAGCGGCCCGCCTGCGCTCCGGGTCGTGCTCGCGGACGACTCGGTGCTGCTGCGCGAAGGGATCGCCCGGCTGCTCGAGGGCGAGGGCTTCGACGTCGTCGGCCAGGTGGACAACGCGGACGATCTCGTTCGCCGGGTGGGGTTCGCCAAGCCCGACGTCGCCATCGTCGACATCCGCATGCCGCCGACGCACACCGACGAGGGCCTGCAGGCGGCGCGGCGGATCCGCGAGCGCCACCCAGGCGTCGGCGTGCTCGTGCTCTCGCAGTACGTCGAGGCCGAGTACGCGACCGGCCTGCTGAGCGAGCAGACCGAGGGCACCGGCTACCTGCTGAAGGACCGGGTCGCGAAGGTGGACGACTTCACCGACGCGGTGCGCCGTGTCGCCGGCGGCGGCTCCGCGCTCGACCCTGCGGTGGTCGCCCAGCTCGTCGGCCGCCGCCGCGTCGACGATCCGCTCGCCGACCTCACCGCCCGCGAGCGCGAGGTGCTCGAGCTGATGGCGGAGGGGCTCTCGAACCACGGCATCGCCGCCCGGCTCGTCGTGACCGAGCGGGCGGTGGAGAAGCACGTCACGAACATCTTCGCCAAGCTCGGCCTGGCGGCGACCCCGGAGGATCACCGCCGCGTGCGCGCAGTCCTCACTCTGTTGCAATCCTGATCCACGAGAGGAGACAGCGCGAATGAGCAACGACCAGGCGGCACCCCCGTCGCAAGGGGTGAAAACGGAGCTGCTCGGGACGGTGGATCTCGGCCCCGAGATCGAGGGCATGGAGGGGCGCCAGATGCGCCTGCGGATGGTGACCATGGAGCCCGGCGGGGTCTACGGGCCGCTCCACGACCACGTGGACCGGCCCGGCATCGTCTGGATCCTGCAGGGGACGATCACCGACGTTCGCGACGGGGTCGAGACCGAGTACGGCCCCGGACTGGGGTGGCCCGAGGATCGCAACACCCTGCACTGGCTCGAGAACCGAGGCTCGGTTCCGGCGGTCGAGATCTCGTTCGACATCGTCCGCAGCGAGTAGGCGCCTCCCGACGCGAAGCGGCCCGCCGGAGCGGGCCGCTTGCGTGCGTTGGGATGTCGGAGTGAGAGATCAGTCGCCGGCGGCCTCCAGGGAGGGCTCGGCGCCGAGGCGGGGCAGCCACCGCAGCGGCTGGGGCAGGTACCAGTTCCAGTCGCCGAGCAGCGTCATCGAGGCCGGCAGGAGCACGCCGCGGATGATGGTCGCGTCGATCAGGATCGCCGAGGCCAGGCCGATGCCGAACTCCTTGAAGTCGACCAGGCTCAGGGTGACGAAGATCGAGAACACGCCGACCATGACCACGGCGGCGCTGGTGACGACGCCCGCCGTCGACTTGATCCCCTGGGCGACGGCGTCGTCGGTGCGCATGCCGCCGTCGACGAGCTCCTTCACCCGGCTCAGGATGAACACGTGGTAGTCCATCGAGAGCCCGAACAGGATCACGAACAGGAACAGCGGGAGCCACGGGGTGACGCCGCCGGTGGGGGTGAACCCGAGCAGCGACGAGCCGTGCCCGTCCTGGAACACGGTCACCAGGATGCCGTAGGCGGCCGCGACCGAGAGCAGGTTCAGGATGATCGCCTTGATCGGGATCACGATCGACCGGAACGTGATCAGCAGGAGCAGGAATGCCAGGGCGAGCACGAACCCGAAGACGAGCGGTGCGTTGTGCTCGAGCATCGCGGTCTGGTCGTGGTCGATGGCGGTCTCGCCGGTGACGTTCGCCGTCACACCCGGCACCTGTCCGAGCGTGCCAGGGATCAGCCCGTCGCGGAGCTCGGTGAGCGCGTCGTTGGATGCGCCGTCCGTGCCGTTGCCGACCAGCGGCAGGGCGACCGTGGTGACGGTGTGGGACGGGTTCGAGTCGGTGTTGATGGGCTGGTGGGCGATGCCGGCCGCGATCGCCTGACGGTCGAGGGCGGCGATGGCGCTGCGCACCTGCGGAGCGTTCGTGTCCTTGGCCTGCACGACGACGACTGCGGGCATCTCGGTGTTGGGGAATGCCTTCTCCAGCTGGTGGTAGACGGCGATGCCGGGCAGGTTCGGGGGCAGGTCGTCGGGGCTCGTGGTGTGGATCCTGAAGTGCAGCGCCGGCGAGGCAATGGCGAGCAGCACGGCCACCGAGGCGATGGCCGAGAGGCCCGGCCGCGCCAGCACCCGGTCGAGCACGAACGACCACGCCCGCGACTCGGTGCGGGCGGAGCGCCGCCGCATGAACGGGATCCGGATGCGGCCCTTGTCGACGTGCCGGCCGAGCAGCGCCAGCATCGCGGGCAGGGCGGTCAGCGAGCCCAGCATCGCGACGGCGACGACCATGATCGTGCCGACGGCGAACGACGCGGAGCTCTTGTCGCCGGTGAGGAACTGACCCGCCATGGCGACCATGACGGTGAGGCCGGAGATGAGGATCGCCCGGCCGGAGGTCGCCGAGGCGATCTCCACGGCGGCCGTCTCGTCCCGGCCGGCCTGCCGCTCCTCGCGCTCGCGCTTCAGGTAGAAGAGCGAGTAGTCGACGCCGACGGCCATGCCGATCAGCGTGATCACGATCGAGGTGTTGTCGTCGATGGGGAAGATGTGGCTGGGGATGGCGACGAGGCCGATGGTGGCGATGACGGCCGAGATGGCCAGCAGCACCGGAACGCTCGCGGCGATCAGCGCGCCGAAGGCGATCACGAGGATCACGAGCGTCACGGGCAGGGACAGCGTCTCGGCCCGCTTCAGGTCGTTGTTCAGGAACGTGTTGATGGCGGCGCCGACGCTCGCGTCGCCGAACTCCCGGATCCGCAGCTCGGGATGCGCCCGCTGCGCGTCCGCGATCGCCTTCTGCACGGGGGCGACCCGGTCGCCGGCCGTGGAGGCGTCGCCCTTGATGTCGAACTCGACGAGGGCCGAGTGGCCGTCCTTCGAGACCAGGTCGGCCCCGCCCCTGTCGGTCGCCGCCTTGATGTTGCGCACGACGGCCACCCGGGCGACGCGGGCGCGGACGTCACGGATCGCGGCCTGGAACGCCGGATCCGAGGCCTTGAGGGTCGGGCTCGAGATGAGCGCCTCCTCCTGGGCCGCCTTGGGGAAGTGCTGCTCGAGCGTCTTCTCCGCGTGGCCCGACTGCCCGGTGTACTGGTCGGCCTGGGTCAGCTTCGTCGTCCCGACGGCGCCCCCGAGGACGACCGACGCGACGATGAAGACGAGCCACGCGGCCAGGACCGATTTCTTGTGCCGCGCGCTCCAGCTGCCGACGCGGGCGGCGACTCCTCGTGTGCTTCCTGCACGCAACATGACGATTGACTCCTTGTGATGTCGTAGACCGGGTTTCGCGCCCGGTGTTGATGCGGAAAGCCTCGGCGAACGCGGGGCGGCGCGCGGTGGGGCGGACAGGTGGGCGGCGGGTGGCCACCTCCTGACCCGGCGTGGGGTTATCCCCACCGTCTCCGGACGGGTGATCCACGCCGGGTTGCGGGCTGCGGAGCCCCATCTGGGTGTACGCCGTTCGACCCTGTGACGGCTGGAGATGGAGCAGTGTGGGGTCAGACCCCACGGACCCACGGAGGGCCGGCGTGGGTGGGGTCTGACCCCGGGTTGGTGGTGGCCGGACAATCGGGGTCAGACCCCGAACGGCGGCCGTTGCAGTTCCGTTGCACGAAAGAGTGTGGCTACCCGTATCGCCTGGAAACGAGGGGTATGCGACGATGGCGACATGCCGCTCCGCGTCCTGATCGTCGACGACCACCCCGGCTTCCGCGCCCGGGCCCGGGCGCTGCTCGAATCGGAGGGCTTCGAGGTCGTCGGCGAGGCGGGAAGCGGCGCCGACGGGGTGCGCACCGCCCGCGAGCTCGGGCCCGACGTCGTGCTGCTCGACGTCCAGCTCCCGGACACCGACGGCTTCGCAGTGGCCTCGGCCGTGACCAACGACGATGGCGGCGTCCAGGTCGTGCTCACGTCGAGCCGCGACGGCAGCGATTTCGGCGCGCTGGTGGGCTCGTGCGGCGCCTGCGGGTTCATCGCCAAGGCGGAGCTCTCCGGCGCGCGGGTGGCCGCGCTGCTTCGGTGAGGGCCCGCCGGGTCACCATCGCCGTCCTGGCGGCGCTCGTCCTTGCGACGATCGGCATCTGCCAGGTCGAGGCGACGACCCTGACGCACAAGAACGGCGACATGTACATCGGGTTCGGGCTCCCCGTGGTGTGGGCGTTCGTCATCGCGGGGCTGATCGCCCTGCGCCGTCGTCCCGGCAACCGCACCGGCTGGCTGATGATCGGGATCGGCTTCGGCTGGCTGTGCTCGGCGCTGACGGACGGCCGCAGCGACGTCGTCTTCACGCTCGGCATGCTGCTCTCGAACATCTGGCCGGGCCTGATGGTCCACCTCCTGCTCTCCTATCCGAGCGGGACGCTCGACCGCCGCTCGCGGATCATCGTGGCGGCCGGCTACGCCATCACGCTCGGCGTCGGGCTGCTGCTCGTCCCGTTCTCGCAGCCGCGCACCGACGGCCTGGGGGCGAGCCCGCGGTCGGCCAAAAATCTCCTGCTCGTCTCGCACCAGACGACCCTGATCAACGTGATGCAGGTGATCGCCTTCGCGATCGCGATCGCGGTGCTGGCCGCGGCCCTGGTCGTCCTCGGGCAGCGGTGGCGGGCGGCGACGCCGGCGATGCGGCGCGTGCTCGCGCCGATGTACCTGACCGGCGCCACCGCGATCGGCGTGACGCTGCTCGTCGTCGCGATCCTCCAGATCGCGCACGTGGTCGGCAACATGCTGAGCTTCTACGTCTTCTGCATCTCGTTCACGGCGATCCCGGTCGGCTACCTGTTCGGGATCCTGCGCACCCGGCTCGACAGCGGCAGCGCCGTGCAGACGCTCGTCACAACCCTGCGCGACCAGCGCACCCCGGGCGGCCTGGAGGACGCGCTTCGCGTGGCGCTCAGCGATCCGACGCTCGAGGTCGCCTACCGGCGGGCCGGGACGGACGAGTACGTCGACGCGGACGGGGCGCACGTCGACCTCGAGCCGGCCCGCGGCCGGGCGACGACCGAGATCGAGCATGACGGCGAGGTCGTCGCCGTCCTCGTCCACGCGCCGGTGCCTCCCGAGGAGACCGGCCTGATCGACGCGGTCTGCGGCCCGGCCGCCATGGCGATCGAGAACGAGCGCCTCCAGGCCGGACTGCGGGCCCAGATCCAGGAGGTGACCGCGTCGGCGCGGCGGCTGCGCGACGTGCTCGAGAACGTGCACCTGCTGGCCGTAAGCCTCGACCTCGACGGGAGGATTACCTTCGCGAACCAGCATCTCGCCGATGTCACCGGCTGGAGCCGCGACGAGCTGGTCGGCAGGACCTGGCTGGAGATGTTCCCGACGGGCGACCAGGACTACCTCGCCCGCGTCCGGGCCGAGCGCATCCTCGTCCACGACGAGATGCCGCTGCGCACGCGAAGCGGCGTGGAGCGGTCGATCTCGTGGAGCAACACGCTCGACCGCGACGCCGCCGGGCGCGTCATCGGATCGACCAGCATCGGCGAGGACGTGACCGACCGCAACCGCGGCGTGCGCCAGGAGGAGGCGCTGCGCCGGCTGGCGACGATGGTTGCCGGCGCCGCCCGGCCGGACGAGATCTTCGCGGCGGTCTGCGAGGAGGTGGCGCGGCTCCTCGGCGGCCAGACCGGGAACCTGGTGCGCTTCGGCAACGGGCCCGGCACCGGCACGGTCGTCGCCGGCTGGGCGGAGGAGTCGGACATTCCGATGCCGATCGGCGCCGAGATCGCGTTCGACGGCCCGACCGCGATCGCCGAGGCCGTCCGCACCGGACGTCCCGCCCGGGTGGACGACTACGCGCGCGTCGACGGCGATCTGGCCGAGCGGCTGCGCGGCCTGGGGGTGCGCTCGTCCGTGGCCGCGCCCGTGGCCGCCGACGGCCGCCTGTGGGGCGCGATCATCGTCTCGACCACCGGCGACGCCACGCTCGCCCGCGACGCCGAGGCCCGCATCGGCCAGTTCGCCGAGGTCGTCGCGCTGTGCCTGTCGAGCACCGAGGCCCGCGCCCAGCTGGCCGCGTCCCGTGCCCGCATCGTGGCGGCGGGCGATGCCGAGCGGCGGCGGCTCGAGCGAAACCTCCACGACGGCGCTCAGCAGCGGCTCGTCGCGCTCTCGCTGGCGCTGCGGATGGCGCGCGCGACCGTGGCCGCCGACCATCCCGCCGCCGAGCTGCTCGACTCGGCCGGCGACGAGCTCATGCAGGCGCTCGAGGAGCTGCGCGAGCTGGCCCGCGGCATCCACCCGGCCGTCCTCAGCGACCAGGGCCTCCGGGCGGCGCTCGGCGCCCTCACCGGCCGCTCGCCCGTGCCCGTGCGGCTCGACGTCGAGCTGGGGTCGGAGCTGCCGCCGCCGGTCGAGGCCGCGGCCTACTACGTCGTCGCCGAGTCGCTCACGAACATCGCCAAGTACGCGGAGGCCGCCGTCGTCGAGATCGTCGTCCGAAGCGACGCCCAGGGCGCCCGGGTGGAGGTGCGCGACGACGGCGTCGGCGGCGCCGATCCCGCCACGGGCACGGGACTGCGCGGGCTGGCCGACCGGGTCGACGCCCTGGGCGGCGTCCTGCAGGTCACGAGCCCCGCTGGGGCGGGTACAACGGTCACGGCCGAGGTGCCGCTGGAGACCGCCGGCCCGGAGCCTGCGGTCGCGCTCGGAGTGGGCGAGCCGGCCGGCTAGGTCTTCGCGACGCCGACGTCGGGGCGCGTGCGCAGAGCTTCGAGCGCGGCCTCGAGGTTCCCGGCGCGCTCTTCCACGCGGGACAGGGTCTCGTAGGCGCGGGCGATGTAGGTCGGCGCGGCCCGGTCGGTCATGAGCCGGATTCCCTCCTGGCACAGGAAGCGGGCGTCGTCGAGCCGGCCCTCGGCCAGCGCCACTTCGGCCAGCATGGCGTAGGCCATCCCGGCGGAGCCGGGCTCGGTCGCCTCGGTGCGCTTGACCGAGATCTCGGCGTGGTCCTTTGCCGAGACGAGGTCGCCCGAGGCGAGGGCGGCGCGTGCGCGCTCGTAGCTCAGGAGCGCGAGCTCGACGGGGGCCTCCTCGGTCATCAGCGTGGCGGCCCGGTCGAGGTGCTCGGCTGCCTCGCCGGACTGCTCCTGGTCGAGCAGGACGCCGGCGATCAGGAGGTGGGCGCGACCCTGCGCCCGCAGCTCCTCGCCGCGCTCCATCCGGGTGAGCACCCGGTGGGCGTACATCTCGGCGATCCGCGACTGGCCCTGCTCGGCGTAGGTGCGGGCGAGCGCCCAGTCGAGCCGGGTCAGGTTGGCGCCGTCGATCTCGTGCTCGTGCCGCAGCACCCGCCGCAGCACCTGTTCCGCGTCGGCGAAGCGGCCGCGGTCGGTGTAGGCGTTGGCGAGATACGACCCGAACTGCACCATGAGCGCCGGGTCTACGGGAGTGTCGGACACCTCGTCGAAGGCGGTCTGCAGGACGGCGGCGGCCTGGATCAGGTCGCCGGTGCCGGCGTGTGCGCGACCGAGCGCGCGGTAGAGCGACGGCCGCTCGCGGGCCGTCGGCGGCGGGCCGCAGACGCGGGCTTGCTCCAGCAGCTCGACGGCGCGGGCGTCCTCGCGAGAGTCGAGTGCGAGCAGGCCGAGGTATTCGAGCACGCGGCTCTCGGCCCGCTGGTCGCCGAGCGAGCGGGCGCCGGCGAGCAGCGACTCGAGGTCTTCCTGAGCGCGCGGATCGCCCAGCCGCGCGGCCACCTCGGCGGCTGCCAGGTCGGCCTCGCTGACGCGGCCGTCGAGCGAACGGCCGAGCAGCTCCTCGATCGTCGTGTCCAGCCGGCGGGCGAGCTCGGCCAGGATCGTGAGTGACGCGACCCGGTCTCCGGACTCCACCCGGGACAGGTACGACGGGGAGCAGCCGGGGAACGAGATCTGGCGCAACGAGAGGCCCCGGCGCTCGCGCAGCGTGCGCAGCCGCGCGCCCAGCGCTTTCGGATCTGGCACGTGAGTAGGCCGCGCTCGTCCCATTCGCCAGAGCATAACAACCGTTTTGTCATGCGGCAACGCACCCAATTCGATTGGTATATGTTGTCTAACGTAAACCGGTCGGACCGCAATAATTGTCGCTGCGGACCCGGCCCGCGGCGTCTACGCGAGATCTGGCCTAGAGGTGGTGGCGGGCGCGGTCGAGGTGCGCGAGCAGCTGCTCGCGCTCGGCCCGGACCGAGGTGAGCGCGGCCATGAGCCGCTCTTCGCCGGCCGGCTCGAGCCGGACGAGCACCGTGCGCGCGTCGGAGTTCCCGGTGGCGCGGGCCACCAGACCGGCCGCCTCGGCCCGGTCGACGAGCTCGGTGACCGAGCTCTGGGCGAGCTGGAGGTCGTCGCTGAGCTGCCCGATCGAGCGCGTCTCGGTGCGATCGGGCGCGCCTTTTACGGCCAGGAGAAGGAGGTAGCGCTGTGGCGTCAGACCGGCCCGGCGGACGCCGGTGTCGCCGTGGGCCAGGAAGCGTCGCAGCAGCCGGCGGAACTCGGCGGCCTGGAGCACCTCGTCCAGGGTGATGGGGCCGGGATCGGGCATGTGCCAATCCTACGGTGTCGCTTGCCCATCGCAAAGCATCGTAGTACGATATATGTAGACGTACGATGGAAGGAGGCACGATGCGACGCCATGTCGTACACGAGCTCCGGCTGGGATCCTTCGCCGACGGCCAGGCCGTCGAGCCGCCCGACACTGCCCTCGTCGGGCGCTTCAGCACCGGCCAGGAGCACCCGGACGCCGGGGCCGATCGGGACCGCCCGGCCACGGTCGATCATCCCGCCCTCCGGCGCTTCCTGGCGGAGAACGGGCGGCCCTAGCCCAACCGGCGCGGGTGTGGGTTGACGGCGGTCACAGACCGGCCGTGATCCGCCGCAAAGACCACCCCGCGCCGTCCGCCTAGCCTGGCGTCACGTCGGGGCCGGGCTCACGGAGTCCGTGCGGTCGGGCCCTCACGTTGGACCCCGGATAGACGAGGGGCCGGCGACGGCCGGCCTCTCGTCCCGAATCCGTCGTCTACCGCGGGCCGGCGGCGACGACGTCGTCGCCGCCGAGCGCCGGGCGTCCCTGGAGCAGGGCCGGTGTCGCCACGATCCGGCCCCGGGCGAGCTTCACCGATCCCCGCTCCTGCTCCTGCTTGAGCACGCGGTTCACCGTCTCGCGCGTCGTCCCCGAGAGCCCGGCGAGATGCTCCTGGCTGAGCGGGATCGTCACCTCGGACACGGCCAGGTCGCCGTAGAGGGCGGCGAGCTGGATCAGATGGGCGCGCACGCGCACGGCGACCGGCGTGTACAGCGCCTCGACCAGGCGGTCGGTGGTGGCGGCGACCTGCTGGACGAGAATCTGCTCGACCGCGTCGCGCACCTCGGGGTGCGACGCGCGCAGCTGCAGGAAGGCCGACCGGGGAATCGCGAGCGTCTCGGCGCGCTCGAGCGCGACCACCGTGGCCGTCCGCCGGCCCTGCGGGCTCAGCACCGCCAGCAGGCCGAAGACGTCGCCCGGGCCGTGCAGCGACACCGTCGCCGAGTCGCCCAGCGGCGTGATGACGCGGGCGGCGAACCGCCCGGACTCGACCCGGTGCAGGCTGTCGCCGGGATCGTCGCGGTGGAAGACGACCTCACCTCGATCGAATCGCCTCCGCCGTCCCGACCGCCGGAGCTCCTGCTCGGGAACCGCCCCGAAGACGTCTGGACCCACATGCCCGACTCTACTTCATCGTGTGACCGATGTCACTGATCCTCGTGGGTTTCGGTCAACGACGGCAGGTCGTCCGGTGCCTACCGTGGTGCCGTGAGCAGCACCGCGCCGCTCGCCGGTGGCCGGCCTGCAGGGGAGGAGGCGCCGGCGGCCCGCTGCGAGCCGGCGCGGGTGCTGCTCATGCTCACGGGGTCTGGCCAGATCCACCCGGCCACTCCCGTACCGGTATCATCTCGCCGTGCCTTCGACCGACCCCAAGCTCGACCTGATCGCGGCGGTGCCGCTCTTCTCCGGCCTGAACCGGCGCGAGGTCGAGTTCCTGGGCAAGCTGATGGACGAGGTCGACGTCTCCGACGGCAAGGTGCTGACGCGGGAGGGCGCCACCGGCGGTGAGTTCTTCATCGTGCTCGAGGGCGCGGTGCGGATCGAGCGGTCCGGGCGCGAGGTCAACCGGCTCGGCGAGGGCGACTTCCTCGGCGAGATCGCGCTCATCGACCAGGGCAGGCGGACGGCGACCGCGATCGCCGACGGCCCCGTCCGGCTGATGGTGCTGACGACGTCCGGGTTCGCGTCGATGCTGAGCCAGAACCCCGGCGTCGAGTCGAAGATCCTGCGCGTGCTCGCCCAGCGGGTGCGCGACCTGCAGCCGACCGCGCCCGACTGACGGATGCCGTGTCCGTCCGCGCCCGCTTCGCTCCCAGCCCCACCGGGTCGCTCCACCTCGGCAGCGCGCTGACGGCCCTCGCCAACCGCCTGTTCGCGAGCAGGCACGGCGGGACGCTGCTCCTGCGGATCGACGACACCGACACCGAGCGCTCCGGCCCCGGCATGGAGGCGGGCATCCTGCGCGACCTGCGCTGGCTCGGCATCCGCTGGGACGACGGCCCGGTGCGCCAGAGCGACCGCTTCGACCGCTACCGCGAGGCGGCCTCGGGGGCGGCCGGCGTCGAGATCCGCGAGGGCGCCTGCTGGCTGCGGGCGCCGGGCCTGGCGCCGTTCGTGATCCTGCGCGGCGACGGCCGGGCGACCTACAACTGGGCGACGGCGGTCGACGACCTCGACGAGGGCATCACCGACGTCATCCGCGGCAACGACCACCTGTCGAACACGCCGCTGCAGGAGGCCGCCATCCGCGCGATCGGCGGCGAGCCGCCCCGCTACCTGCACCACGCCGTCATCACCGGCGACGCCGGCAAGCTCTCCAAGCGGGAGGGTGCGGGGTCGATCGCCGACCTGCGGATCGACGGCTACCCGCCCGAGGCGGTCGTGAACTACCTGGGGCTGATCGCGAGCTCCGGGCCCGGCGACGTGCTCACGCTGGACCAGCTGGTCGAGCGCTTCGACGAGTCCCGGCTCGCCCGGGGCACGCTGAAGGTCGACCCGGCCCGGCTGCGCGCGCTCTCGACGCGCCACTTGGCGGGGCTCCCTGCCGACGATCTCATCACCCGCGTGCTCGACCGCTGCCCGCCGGGAACGCCGGCCGAGGCCGTCCGGGCGCTCGAGCCGGCGCTGCGCGGCGTCCACACGCTGGCCGAGGCGGTCGAGCTGGTCGAGTGCGTGCTCCTCACGCCCGCGCCCGAGCCGCTGCCCGAGCTGGCGGCGATCAGGGCCGGGTATCCCGAGCGGCTGGACGAGGAGGCGGCCCGGGCGCTCGTCGAGGAGCTGCGCCGCGCCGGCGTGCCGTTGCGGCGGGCGCGGCGCGCGCTGACCGGGCGCGACCGCGGCCCGGAGCTCTGGGCCGTGTTCGCTGCCCTGCCGCGCGACGAGGCGATCCGGAGGGCGGCATGAGGCTGCGCGACTCCCGCACCGGCGAGCTGGTCGAGCTCGAGCCCGGGCCCGACGGCACGATCGGCATCTATGCCTGCGGCCCGACCGTCTACGGCCGTATCCACGTTGGCAACGCCCGCCCGTTCGTCGTCTTCGGGCTGATGAAGCGCTACCTCGAATGGCGCGGCCGGCCGGTCACGCTCGTCGAGAACATCACCGACATCAACGACAAGATCTACACCGCCGCGAACCGCGCCGGCGTGCGCTCGGACGACCTCGCTCGCGAGATGGCCGCCGCCTACGTCGAGGACACGGGACGGCTCGGCATCGGCCGGCCCGACCACGAGCCGCTCGCCTCCGAGACGCTGCCCGAGATCGTCGGGCTGATCGAGGCGCTGGTCGGCTCCGACCACGCTTACGAGGCGGGCGGCGACGTCAACTTCGCGGTGCGCAGCTTCCCACCGTACGGCGAGCTCTCCGGCCAGAACCCGGACGAGCTGCGCGCCGGCGCGCGGGTCGAGCCTGGCGAGCACAAGCGCGACCCGGTCGACTTCGCGCTCTGGAAGGCGGCGAAGCCGGACGAGGACACCTCCTGGCCATCGCGCTGGGGCGAGGGCCGCCCCGGCTGGCACATCGAGTGCTCGGCGATGGCCGAGAAGCTGCTCGGGCCGCGGTTCGCGGTGCACGGCGGGGGGCGCGACCTGATCTTCCCCCACCACGAGAACGAGATCGCCCAGTCGGTCGCGGCCGGCCGGCCGTTCGCGACCGTGTGGGCGCACAACGGGATGCTGCGGCTCTCGGGCGAGAAGATGTCGAAGTCGGAGGGCAACATCGACCTGCTCACCGACGCGATCGACCGCTGGGGCGCCGAGACCTTCATCATGTTCCTGCTCCAGGCCCACTACGCGAGCCCCGTCGACTACGACGATGCGGCGCTCGAGCGCGCCGGGGCGGCCTGCACCACGCTGCGCAACAAGCTGCGGGCGGGGTCCGGCACGGACGAGGGGCTGCGCGACGCCGTGATCGCGGCGCTCGACGAGGACTTCAACACGCCCGAGGCGCTCGCGCTCCTGTTCACCGCGCCGCCGGACGCCGCGGACACGGTGGCCGAGGTGCTCGAGGTGCTCGGTCTTGGCGGGCTCGCCCATGACGAGGCGGCTCCGCCGGAGGTGGTCGCGCTCGCCGAGAAGCGGCGGGCCGCCCGCGCGCGGCGCGACTTCGCCGAGTCCGACCGGCTCCGAGACGAGCTGGCCGGCCGCGGGTGGGAGGTGCGCGACGCCGGCGACGGGTTCGAGCTCTACCCGCGCGATGGCTGACGTCGTCTACGGGCGCCGGGCGGTGCGCGAGGCGCTGCGGGGCCGCCGCGAGGTGCGGAAGGTGTGGTGCGCCCCGGGCCTCCAGGGCACGATCGACTGGCTGCCGCGCGGCGCCCGTGAGGCCACGCCGGCGGCGCTCGCGGAACGGGCCGGGAGTCCGGATCACCAGGGCGTCGTCGCCGAGGTCTCCGACTACCCGTACGCGTCGCCGGAGGAGGTGCTCGCGGGCGAGCGGCCGCTGGTGGTCGCCCTCGACGAGGTGACCGATCCGCACAATCTGGGCGCCGTCGCCCGCGTGGCCGAGTGCGCGGGCGCCGACGGCCTGGTGATCACGACCCGGCGCTCGGCCCGGGTGACTCCGGCCGTGTGCCGCGTGTCGGCGGGCGCGGTCGAGCACCTGCGCATCGCCCGGGTCGAGAACCTGGCCGATCTCCTCCTCGCGGCGCGCCGGCCCGGCCTGTGGACCTATGCGGCCGCGCCGGGGGCGGCGGCGCACGATCGCTCGGACTACCGCGACGGCGCCGTGTTCGTGCTCGGGGCGGAGGGGCGCGGCCTGCGTCCGCGGGTGCGCGCCGCCTGCGACGCGGCCGTGGCGATCCCGATGATGGGCAAGGTCGAGTCGCTGAACGTGTCGACGGCGGCCGCGGTCCTGCTCTTCGAGGCCGTCAGGCAGCGCGGTGGCGGCTGAGCTCTACATCGTCGACGGGGACAACGTCTGCCATCTGCGCGGACCGGGGGAGGACTACGCTCGCGCGCGCGAGCTGCTCGTCGCCGAGATCGCCGGCTACATGGCCCAGACCGGCATCGACGGGGTGGTCGTCCTCGACGGCCACGGCCAGAACCGGTCGATCGGGCGCACGAGGGTGACATATTCCGGCAGCGAGACCGCCGACACGATCATCGAGCGGCTGGCCCATCGCAGCGCCGAGGGCCGTGAGGTGACCGTCGTCTCGTCCGACTCGGTCCTGCGCCACGTGGCTCAGCGAAGCGGCGTCCACGCGATGAGCGCGCGCGAGTTCTCGGACCGGCTTTCGGCCGCTCCTCGGGAACGTTTCCAGCCTGAGAAGGGGCCGTCTCGGCGGCTCCTGGGCGACGCGCTCGATCCCGCCGTGCGCGAGGCGCTCGAGCGGATGCGCCGCGGCGGCTGACCCAACCTCGCCTCGCTCAATTTGACACAGGCGCATCTTGGTGTAATAGTTCGCGCCGTCCCTAAAGCTGAGGTTGAAGGTCAGATTGACTCTGATCGAGACTTACGGCTTTCCCCTTTCCCCCGGAGGTAGGCGGTGCCCAGGTCGAGTGCTGCGGTGCAGCTCCAGCGGCGCGTCCTGCGAGAGCCCACGGAGCTGTCCCTGATCGCGGCTGCGCGAAACGGGGACGAGCGGGCGATGGACGAGATCATCCGGCGGTATCAGGGGTTCGTGCGGCTGAAGGCGAGCTCGTACTTCCTGGCCGGCGGGGACTCTCACGACCTCGTCCAGGAGGGCCAGATCGGCCTGTTCAAGGCCGTCCGCGACTTCCGGCCGGACAAGGAGACGTCGTTCCGGTCGTTCGCCGAGCTCTGCATCACCCGCCAGATCATCACGGCGATCAAGACCGCCACCCGGTACAAGCACGCGCCGCTGAACACCTACGTGTCGTTCAGCCACACGCCCGCGGGGCAGGAGGCCGACGCCGACTGCACGCTGGGCGACGCCCTCCCGGGACCGGCCGTCGACGACCCGGCCACGTGCGTGATCTCGAGCGAGGAGCTCCAGAGCCTGCTCTCGTGCCTCGGCTCGACGCTCTCGTCCCTCGAATCGCAGGTGCTGACCGGCTATCTCGAGGGCCGCAGCTACGAGGCGATCGGCGAGGCGCTCGACTGCGACCCCAAGACGGTCGACAACGCGCTCCAGCGCGTGAAGCGCAAGGTGCTCGCGCACCTGCAGGCGCGGCGCGCCCTGGGCTAGAGGCCCGGCACCGGTAAAATCGGGGCGCGAACCGGGGACGGTCCCCGCCTTCGCGCCTCGCCGGGATAGCTCAGCTGGCAGAGCACCGCTCTTGTAAAGCGGATGTCGCGGGTTCGAGCCCCGCTCCCGGCTCTCAGCCTACTCTCGGCCAGAGGCTGCGGATGTTCCGGTCTCGCGGGTTCCACACCGCCAATCCGA